>RHAY01000001.1 GCA_010031285.1 Methylophilaceae bacterium
CATTGCAGTTACTTATGGGGCTCAGCCAAAAGATGTGTTGATAAGTTTTGAGCCTTTGGCATGTTTTGATTCATTTAAAGAAGTTGTAGATTTTTTGTTACCATGAGCACAAACACAAAAATTGAAATAGATAAAAAGGCCCTTCAAGGTGAGGGCTCAACGATCAAATTTGGATATCAAAAAGAAGCCACGATCAAATCTGGCTTTGTAGTTTTTTTTGAGGGTAAGTACCACGCGTATATTAATCAATGTAAGCACTTGCCGATTGAACTTGATTACAAACCCAATGAATTTATGGATGATCAAAAGCAATGGATTATATGCTCTACACATGGTGCCATTTACCATCCAGCTTCTGGTGAATGTATTTCAGGGCCTTGTCGTGGTGAAATATTAGAAAAATTAAATGTATTAGAATCAAACGATGTATTATGGGTTGAAATTTATTAAAGCATTCACGGAGCAAAAAAAATGGCAGTAAGAAAAAAAATAGAAAAGAAATCCACTGAACATTGGGAAAGGGAAGCTCTAGAAAAAATTGCACTTTCGGCTTTAGGCGAGCAAAAAATTGCAAGGCGCTGGGGTATATTTTTCAAATCAATTACTTTTTTCTATCTCTTTGCGCTGTTATTTTTAGCATTTGGTGCAATGCATACTAAAGGTGGGTCGGGCAACCATACTGCGTTGATTGAAATTAATGGCGTCATTGGCGAAAAAGATGAAGTTAATGCTAAAGACTTTTTTGAAAGTATACAAAGAGCTTATGACAGTCATGGAACAAGAGGTATTGTTTTAAAAATTAACAGTCCTGGCGGAAGTCCTGTTCAAGCTGGCATGATTAATGATGAAATTAAACGGCAAAAAAAATTACATCCACATATTCCGGTATATGCGGTTGTAGAAGATATCTGTGCTTCGGGTGGCTATTATATTGCTGTCGCTGCCGATGAAATTTTTGTGGATAAAGCTAGTATCGTTGGTTCAATCGGCGTCTTAATGGATGGATTCGGTTTTACAGATACAATGAAAAAAGTTGGTGTAGAAAGACGGCTTATGACAGCAGGATCAAATAAAGCCATGCTTGACCCTTTTTCACCGATCAATGCTAAACAACAAGCCTTTGTTCAAGAGATGTTAAATGAAGTTCATCAACAATTTATTGCCGTCGTTAAAGAGGGTCGCGGAAATCGCCTCAAGGAATCACCAGAAATGTTTAGTGGACTTTTTTGGAATGGTGAAGCGGCTGTTAAACTAGGTTTGGCTGATGGTTTTGGTAATTACGATTATGTTGCTCGCGAAATTATTAAGGCTGAAGAGGTGATTGACTTTACGACTTACGAAAGCTTTGCTGATCGCTTTGCTCGTAAATTTGGAGCTAGTTTAGGATCTTCTTTGAACGAATCTTTAAAGACTGCTATATTAAATCAAAAATTAATTATTAAGTAATATCAATAAGTTATTGATATTTTTTAATGTAATTAATTAATCCATTTGTAGAGCTGTCAAAGTTATCTGTAGGTGTTTTTTCAGATAATTTAGGTAAAACTTGCTTTGCAATTTGTTTGCCGTATTCTACGCCCCATTGATCAAATGAATTGATATTCCAAATAATTCCTTGGGTAAAAATTTTATGTTCGTACATTGCAATAATTTGACCTAAAGTTTTTGGTGTTAACTTTTTGAAAAGTATGGAGGAAGTCGGTCGATTACCTTCAAATGTTTTTTGCGGAATAAAGCTTTCAATGTCTTCGCCTTCATAACCCTGTTTTTCAATCTCAGCGCGGGCTTCATGGTATGTTTTGCCTAGCATCAGCGATTGAGTTTGCGCGATAAAGTTTGAAAGTAAGATTTTATGATGTTCATTACCATCTTTACCTAATGTGTATTGAGATTCAATCGGCATGATAAAGTCAGCAGGCACAATTTCAGTGCCTTGATGAAGAAGTTGATAGAAGGCATGCTGACCATTTGTGCCAACTTCACCCCAAATAACAGGGCCTGTATGGTAATTAATGTGTTCGCCATCGCGATTGATAAATTTACCATTGCTTTCCATATCTGCTTGCTGGAGATAGGGTGCTAATTTAGATAAACCTTGGTCATATGCCAAGATTGCATGGGTTGAAAAATTAAAGAAATTAATATACCAGACGCCTAATAACCCCATCATCATCGGTATGTTTTGTTCTATAGGCGCTGTCTTGAAATGCTCATCCATTTCAAAACCACCTTTAAGTAAATCTTCGAAACCATCCATACCAATATAAAGGGCAATAGAAAGTCCTATTGCTGACCACAGAGAGTAGCGTCCACCTACCCAATCCCAAAACTCAAACATATTTTCCGTGTCAATGCCGAATTCCGACACTGCATGTTGATTTGTTGATAGAGCAACAAAGTGTTTTTTAATATGTTGATTGTCTTTTGCTGCTTGAAGGAACCAATCTCTTGCTGAAAAAGCATTGGTCATTGTTTCTTGTGTGGTGAATGTTTTAGAAGCGATTATAAACAGTGTTGTTTCTGGATTACATTTTTCCAAAACTTGAGAGAGATCAGCACCATCCACATTGGATACGAAATAAGGTGTTATTGTTTTTGAACCGTAAGCTTTTAAAGCTTGGCAAACCATGGCAGGACCTAAATCAGAACCACCTATGCCGATGTTAATGACGCTTGTAATTGTTTTACCAGAAAAACCTCTCCATAGGCCTGATCTTACTTCCTCACTAAAACGACGCATTTTTTTGAGAACATTTTTAACTTTTGGCATAACGTCCTCACCATCAGAAATGATAGGTGATGTGTTTTGGTTGCGAAGTGCAGTGTGGAGAACTGCGCGATGTTCAGTGGAGTTTATTTTTTCACCTCTAAACATGCGATTTCTCCAACCTTCTACATCAGCTTCTTTTGCAAGCTTTATCAAAAGGCTAATTGTTTCTCTGGAGATACGATGTTTTGAGTAGTCTAAAAGTAAGTCATTAAATTGAATGTGAAATTGATTAAAACGATTGGGGTCTGATTTAAACATCTCACGAAGTGAGATGGATTCGATATCTTTTTTATGTTGATTTAGAATTTACAATAATTTCTGATGTTTTAGCGTTACCGAGTCCAATTGAAATATTTCGCAACCATTGATCGTAACCGATACGAAGAATCGCACTACCTTCCATGCGTTTTAGGAACTCTGCTTCAGTCCATAAAAAACATTCTACGAGCTCGATATCATCTAAGCCATGTCTTACTTTAAAGTCATCTTCCTTAGAGATTTGCCCAAACTTATTCCAGGGGCAATACAGCTGACAATCATCGCAGCCATACACACGATTGCCAATTTGCTTACGATATGCCAGGGGTATTGAGGATTTATGCTCAATAGTGAGATAAGAAATACATTTTCTTGCATCGAGTTTATAGGGTCCTATAATAGCTTTTGTTGGACATACTTCTAAACAGCTTGTACAAGTGCCACAATGATTTTCAACTTTTTTATCAATAGGCAAAGGCAAATTAATATAAATTTCACCTAGGAAAAACCAGGAGCCATGTTCCTTATTAATAAGCAAGGTATGCTTTCCTCTCCAGCCAAGCCCAGATTTTTCGGCAAGTTCTACTTCCATTACGGGAGCACTATCTGTAAATAATCTAAATTCAAATGCGTGATCTAAAGTTTTATTAGCTTCTTTTTGAATTTTTTCTGAAAGTCTTTTTAATTTAGAGCGCATGACTTTATGATAATCTCGGCCTAACGCGTACCGCGAAATAAAAGCTTTCTGATCATTTTGCAAAATAGCTTCTGAATTCTGAGAATGCGGAAAATAGTTAAGTCTAGCTGTGATAACTCGGATGGTATGCGGCACAAGTTCATCTGGCTTATATCGCAGAGAACCATGTTTTACCATATAATGCATTTCACCATGGAATCCTTGCTTAATCCACTCCAGATAATGATCTTTCGTATGATTGAGATTTATATCAGCAATACCAATTTGATCAAATCCAAGTTCTCGACCCCAGTCTTTGATTTGCAATGCTAATTGATCCCAAATTTCCGCCATGTTTAAATTATTTCTATTATTTAAAAAATATCTATGATGTTTGATACTAATTATGACTTAAAAGATGAAGGTGAAACACTTCGTTTGGCAGAAAACATGGCAGGCTATTTATGCCCTGGTATGAATTTATATCTAAAGGGCGAATTAGGCGCTGGTAAAACTAGAGCCTTATAGTTTTGATAAATTTACCATTTATCACTTTGATCTTTATCGCTTTAAAGATGAAATTGAATGGGATGATGCCGGATTTAGAGAGTACTTTAATAATTCATCTATTTGCTTAGTTGAATGGCCTGAAAAAGCAGGGCATATTCTTCCTGATCCTGACATTTTAATTG
Organism: Methylophilaceae bacterium; assembly: GCA_010031285.1. Classification (GTDB taxonomy): domain Bacteria; phylum Pseudomonadota; class Gammaproteobacteria; order Burkholderiales; family Methylophilaceae; genus Methylopumilus. Next base: position 4,397 of record RHAY01000001.1, read on the forward strand.
AGCTTTCTCATGCATCTCATGGTCGACATCTTCATTTAGTTGGATACACATCAATAGGAGTTGAATGTTTAAAAACTATCATCTAAAAGTTTTTTTTGTTCTAATTTGGGTACTTTTTCCTCATCACATTGTTGCAAAAAATTTGATTGAATCTGCCAGAGTTTGGCCTGCGAGAGAATATACGCGGATAACTCTTGAATCCCTTAAGCCTATTAGCAATGATCAAATGATTTTAAAAAATCCAGATCGCTTAGTAATTGATCTTCATGACATTGAAGTTAACGATGATTTAAAAAATTTAAGTACAAAAATATTATCAAGCGATCCTAATATTAAGCAAATTCGTGTTGCTAAATTTAATAGCCAAGTATCAAGAGTTGTCATTGAGCTTAGAGCTGAATCTAAAATCAATATCTTTTCTCTAAAGCCTGCAGGAACTTATAAGCACCGATTAGTGATTGATGTATATCCCAGAATTGATGAATTGATGGCATTTGTTCAAGATAAGGAAAGAAAAGATCTAACACCGTCTAAAAAAGATAATGTTTCGTCATCTCAGAAACTAATAAAGAAAAAGTAGTTCAGGAATTGTCAACATTACAACCCAATAAAGGCCAAAGTAAGAAAATCGTGATTGCCATTGATGCAGGTCATGGCGGTGAAGATTCCGGAGCAAGAGGGGCATCTGGTAGTTTAGAAAAAAATATTACTTTATCAATTGCTAAAAAACTTAAAAAAGAAATTGATAATGACGAACAACTTAGAGCGGTGCTAACACGGGATGATGACTATTTCGTGCCGCTGCATGGTCGTGTAGTAAAAGCAAGAAAATTAAAGGCGGATATTTTTGTTTCTATTCATGCTGATGCTTTTACCAATCCCGATGCTAAAGGTTCTTCTGTATTTGCATTGTCTGAAAGCGGAGCGACTTCTGCTTCAGCCAGATATTTAGCTAATAAAGAAAATGAATAAGTTTGGATGATAAAGATCCAATGTTAGCAAAAACTTTGCTTGATTTATCTCAATCAGCAACTATTAATGACAGTGTAAAACTTGGAAATTTTGTTTTGGATCAGCTAGGCGATATCAATGATCTACATAAATCAAATGTCGAACAAGCTGGCTTTGCAGTTCTTAAATCTCCTGATATTCCATCTATTCTTGTTGAGACAGCTTTTATTAGCAACCCAAAAGAAGAGCAGATTTTAAATAATGAAGAGCACCAAGAAATTTTAGCTAAAAATATTTTGATTGGTATAAAAAAATATTTATCTTCAAATCCCAATATTGCTAAGAATTTTTAAAAATTTAGTAATGGATAAGCCAGCGATCTTCTTTTTGATTGGACCCACAGCATCTGGCAAGACAAAACTTGCTGTTGATCTTGTAAAAACTTTTGCATTTGAAATCATTAGTGTCGATTCAGCACAAATATATCAAGATATGAACATTGGTGTAGCTAAGCCATCTCAGGATATTCTAAATATTGCACCGCACCATCTCATTAATATTATTAAACCAGATGAAACATATTCTGTAGCGCAATTTTTACAAGATACTTTGAGGCTTATCGATGAAATACTATTGAGAGAACGTATTCCACTCTTGGTAGGAGGCACAATGATGTATTTCAATGCCCTCGAAAAAGGCATTCATGAAATGCCGAAAACTAATTTTCAAATCCGAAGAGATATAGAAAAAGAAGCAGGCCAATTTGGATGGTCAAAACTCTACAAAAAACTCCAATCTGTTGATAAAGAAACAGCAAGAAAGCTAAATCCTAATGATGCTCAGCGCATCAGTCGGGCTCTAGAAGTTTTTTATTCTTCCGGAAAACCCTTATCTTATTTTCATAAAACAGAAAATAAAAATGAATTTCCTTTCACTATTTGTAAATTAGGATTAATACCCAGTAACAGAAATATTCTTCATCAGCGCATTGAATTTAGGGTGAATGAAATGATAGAAGCTGGCTTATTCAAGGAAGTAGAGCTTTTGTTTAAAAAATATCCGAAGCTTCAAAATCAAATGCCATCTATGAGATCAGTTGGCTATCGTCAAGTGCTTGATTACTTTAATGGTGATTTTCAAGAAAAAGAATGTATCGATAGGATTGTCTTCGCAACTCGGCAGCTTGCAAAAAGACAAATGACTTGGATGAGGAGTATGGAAAATCTTAATGTATTTGATTGTCTAAATGATGACCTAAATAAAGATGTCATAGCTTTTATAAAAAAAGTATTGTTATGAAGATAAAATCTTATCTCCCTATATTTTCTTTGCTTTTCGGAGCCTTTGTTTGGGGAATTATTTGGTATCCCTACCGATTGATGGCTCAAGCAGGAGTCTCGGGTATTTATTCAAGCTTTTACGTATTTATACTAACACTTGCTATCGCAGTCCCTTATTTTTTTATGACCAAAAAAAAGATCTCTATATGGTCAAAAGATTTCTGGATGCTTTCTTTTATAGCTGGCTATACCAATATTAGCTATGTATTGGCTGTCATTGATGGTGAGGTTGTTAGAGTTATGCTTCTATTTTATCTATCGCCAGTTTGGACTATTTTTTTATCGCACTTTATGCTTAATGAAAATACACAAAAAAAACATTACATTGCTGCCATGATTTCTTTTTTTGGTGCATTAATTATGTTATGGCAGCAAGATTATTTAATATATTTTGATTCAAAGAGTGATTGGTTAGCATTAAGCTCAGGCATAGGTTTTGCAACCACTAATGTAATGACACGAAAATATCAGCATATGACAATCAATCAGAAAGCTTTAGCAATTTGGTTAGGTGTCATCTTAGTAGCCACAATATGCATTATGTTTGATAAAGATACTATGCCTAAATTAGACTTTTTTAATCCTTTGGACGCTATGATTGCAATAGTAATTGCCTTATGTTTATTTTTTTCAACATTGTTTGTTCAATTTGGAGTTACAAAAATTAAAGCGGTTGAAGCGTCTAGTTTTTTTCTTTTTGAAATTGTGGTTGCTTCAATTTCATCATACTTACTTGCAGGTGAAACTATTAGCATCAATGAATGGCTTGGGGGCACCATGATTATTTTGGGCGTTATTCTTACCGCACAAAATTAAACTAGATTAAGATAAATACTTTCCAATGTGTTTACGAATAATTGTGGTTGAAATATGGGCGAAGATTTTTTAGCTTCATTCAATCGATAAATAATATCTTGTCGGTATTTAAGATTCTCAGTGAGTCGACTAGCGCAATGAATATAATTTTCGATATTTTCAGTAATGAGCTCATCCAAATTTAAGCTATGAAGTAAACTTCCCGCCACCCTTGAAGCGAAAGTATTTCCCTTGAGTGTTACGATAGGTAAATTCATTGATAAAGCATCACTTGCTGATGTATGTGCGTTATATGGTAAGGTATCTAAATAGAGATCTGCCAAAGCGTGGCGAGCTATATGTTCATCGTTTGGAGCACGGGATGCAAAAATGATTCTTTCTGGATTGATGCCACACTTATTTGCATAATCTTTCAAATTACGAGTTGACCATGCATTTGAATGAGTCAACCAAAGTATGCTTTTGGGATATTTTTCAAGAAGTGTAAGCCAAGCTTTAAATATGAGCTCAGTTATTTTAAAAGATTGGTTAAAGGCGCAGTACACAAAAGCATTTTCAGGAATACCATAATCTTCTCTATTTTTTTGATTTAAATGAGCACGATTTTCTATGTTGGGCTGATAAGCAAAAGGAAGCCTTAGAATAGTTTCTGCATAATAATTTTCATCATTTTCAGGGATAATGAAGTGATCAGCCAAGATGTAATCATATAGTGGTTTTTCTTGCGTTAAGCCCATCGTACCCGGATAGCCTAGCCAATTAATAGTGCTTGTATTTTTTAGCTGCGGTGCTATAAAAGCACGACTATTATTGGTGTACCCAGTTAAATCAATAAAAATATCAATTTCGTCATCATTAATAAGGCTTACAGCCTTTTCATCGTTGAGGCTTGAGATATCTCGATAATAATCAAATAATTTGACAAGTGTTTTTCGTTCATTTGTATTTTCATGTGGGCTTGCGTCATAAGCATAAATTTCAAAAATATTGCGATTGTGATATTTGATGACATCACGAATTAAAAAATATAGTGGATGAAGTTTAAAGTCAGAAGATAAATATCCGATACGAACTTTATTTTTTCGCTTCCATTTTCCTTTTGTAAACACCCGGTCTTTAAAATGATTTTGCGTCCATTGAGTTGCACATGATAGTTGATCTTGAGGGGACGACAGAGGATTGGCAATAAAAGCAAAAGGTGAAATAAGTGCTTCCGCATTAGTTTGTACAATAGAACATATTTTTTGTAAATATTGATCAATTTCATACCAATCACACATGTGCTGTTTTTGATGGGTTAGGTGGACCAGTGCATGAAAAAGATCAGGTTTTATCTTTAGTGCATTCTGGTAGGATTTAACAGCTTTATCTAAATAGCCAAGTTTGCGCTCTGAATTGCCATTGTTATTCCAAAGATCAGCATCATTTGGATTTAATTTGATAGCTTTTTGATAGTTTTCATACGCCTTAGAGATTTTGTTAAGCTTATCTTGTGTGTTTGCTAAATTGTAGTAATAAACCCAATTATTTTTTTCATACTCCAGAACCTCTTCAAAGCATGCTTCTGATAATTGAAATTTGGATTTTAAATAATACTCATTACCTAATGATGTAAGAGAAAAGCAGAGTGCATTTTTAATATCTACATTGTCTTTAAATTGATACAAACTTCTTCTAAAGTAACCTGCAGCCTCCTCGAATTGTTTGTTTGATGCACAAAGATTTCCAAGTTCTATTTGGATAATGTAATTTTTAGGTTCTATTTGCAGAGCTTTCTTTAGTGAATGAATAGCTTTTGAAAGATCTCCCTCTCTTTCAAATTTTTCTGCTTCTTCAATAAATTTTTTTGACATGATATAAATTTATACCTTATATATCTGGCTCGCCACTTTTTTTAAGCTCATTTTTTTAAGTCGATATCTTTCTGGATTTGTGTAATTTAGTGTTTCTTTGTCTTCTTGAGATAAATTACCATTAATTAAATTTGCTAGAACAGAAGCGCAGTAGGGGGCGAACGTAAAGCCTCTAGAACCAAATCCACTAGCAATATATAAATTTTTAAGCCAAGGAAGTTGATCAGCTCGGGCTAATTCTCTAACACGCATTTTTTTAAATAATTGATTATCGAATACTTGACCCACATATGGCTTTCTATCTTTTGTAGATGCTCGCCATGCAACTCTACCAGGAATTGATTTTTGTGTTTCACAGTAATTATAAAATTTTCTGTGTATACCTTTTATTGATGCAATATTCTTTTTCGTATCGCTTGTTCTCAAATCTTTAAAAAAGTCATTCATAGCGTATGTTGCGCCAAAAACATGCTTATCATGTATCAGTGGAGCCAAATAACCTTCATCGCACGTGACAATGGGTGGCATTGAAAATGATGTGGAAGTAATCCAATTCACTTGCCCTCTGAATGCATCTGTATATAAGTGTTGAGTAAGATCAAATTGATTCACAGAGTAAGCATTGCAAATGGCCACATGTGAAGAATTTAAAGTTTTTTTATCTTCTGTTTTAAGCGTCCATCCATCAATTAATTTTTCAATCGATTTGATTTTTTGATGAGTGATTATTTTGATATTAGAATGATTTGTTAATTGCTTACATAAGGCTATGGGATTAATCCATCCACCTTGATGGAATAAAAAACCGCTTGAATTTCTCTCTATCGAATATTTACTTAAAATTGATTTGTTAATTAGGCTAAAAAAATCTTCCTTGCTTGTAATTTTTTTTGATAAATTAATCTCTAATTTTTTAGTGTATGTTTCTTCTAAAATTTCAATTGCCCCATCAAATCTAAAATCTTCTTTATTCAGTCCTAATTGACTTATCCAATCTGTTGTGAATCTAAAACTCCTCAACATAAAATCATTATAGGCTTCATCATTCAACATAAATTTTGGATAAATTGCTGCAACCGGATTTCCTGAGCCTCCTTGGGCAATATTATCTTTGCTTTCTATTAAAGTGACATCCCAATCAGAATTTGCTAAAAAATGGGCTAATGAACAACCTGCAATGCCAGCCCCAATGATTAATATATTTTTTTGCATATCTAGATTTGTCAACTTTATACAGTATTAAAAAACAATGGCTTAAGATAAGATATTATTACTAGGCATTTTCCAAAAAGTGCTTTATTAATCTAAAAAACTCGAACGATCATTTTGAAAGGTTATTCGTTGAAATTTGTTAGAGCAGCGCTTTTAAGTTTATTGATTCTCATTATTACGGGCTGCGCTTCTATGGATTCTATATCACTAGATTCGCTCTCTTTAGACAAGTTATCGTTGCCTAAGCTTCCATCATTCAAATTTGGCTCAGATGAACAATGGGCTTCATATGGCAAAAATCTTACCAATCAACGTTTTTCAACTTTAACTCAAATTAATAAGGATAACGTAAATAATCTTGAGCTCGCATGGAAATTTAAATCAGGTGTTGCTGCTACATTTCAAGCATCTCCGTTGGTAATTAATAATGTAATGTTCGTAAGTCTTCCTCATAACCATGTTGTTGCCTTAGATGCAAAAACAGGCAAAGAAATATGGCGTTATAGCCATAAAAAAAGGGATAACTGGAGAATGTGTTGCGGACCTGCTAATCGAGGGTTAGCTTATTCGAGTAACAAAATTTTTATAGGTACTGTTGACGCAAGACTCATTGCTTTAGATGCAAAAACAGGAAAAAAAATCTGGGATATCGATGTTGCTGATAATGATAATAAATTTGAAAGTAGCAATTCACTAAGCCAGTCCGATAGCAAGAGCCAAAAAGACGTTTATGGCCAAACGGGTGTGGGTATTGCTATGGCGCCAGTGACCTTTAAAGATATGGTTATTGTTGGTATTACGGGTGTTGGATACGGCCTTCATGTTGATACGCCCCGACCTGATGCGCCATTAGGTGCTGTGATTGGGGTTGATGGTCGGTTTGGCCGTCCAGGATTTTTAGCAGCATATAACATTCAAACGGGTAAGCGTATTTGGCAATTCGATACAATTCCCTCAGAAGGCTGGGAAGGAAAATATAGAGAAACGATTGAAGACAATATTTCTTTAAATCGCAACATTGCTCAAGAAAAAGAAAACCTTAAAAACAATAAAGACGCTTGGAAATTTGGAGGTGGCTCTGCATGGAGCACTCCAGCCATCGATGAAGATGCAAATATTTTATATTTTGGCACTGGTAATCCTTCACCACAAATGAATGACACATCAAGGCCTGGAGATAATTTATATACAGTTTCTCTCGTGGCTCTTGATGCAACGTCAGGAAAATTAAAATGGTTTTACCAGCAAGTGCCCCATGATGTTTGGGGGTATGACGTAGCGAGTCCTCCCGTATTGTTTGATTATAAAAAAGAGGGGAAAACAATTCCGGCTATAGGTCAGGCTAGTAAAACTGGTTGGTATTACATTCATAATCGCATTACTGGCGAACTTATTACAAAAACAGAACCATTTGTGCCACAAAAAAATCTTTTTGCAAAAGCGACAACTGAGGGGACAGTTATATATCCTGGAATATTAGGGGGAGCTAATTGGGGACCAACTTCACTAGACGAAAAAAATCAGATCGTATTTGTTTCAGCAATTCATGCACCTATCAAATATACATTGGTCGATGAACCAGCGCATGATGATTTGCCTGCAATCAGATATGCATCTTCTGAGCCAACACAAGATGAACGATGGGGCTTGCTTTCCGCAATTGATTTAAATACTAAGAAAATTAAGTGGCAGGTTAAAACACCGCAACCATTAACGGGAGGATTATTAGCCACCGAAGGTAATCTTGTATTTATGGGTGAAGGAAATGGAAATTTTAATGCTTACGATACAAAAACAGGAAAGTTGCTCTGGACAAATAAAGTTGATGCCGGCGTTAATGCACCGCCTATCAGTTATGAAATTGAAGGTACACAATATATTGCGGTTGCTGCGGGCGGTAATTCTATTTTTGGATTTAAAGAGGGTGACAACATCCTAGTCTATAAACTTAAAAAAATATAAAGACTATATAGATGGAAGAGGCTGTACGCATTTCTAAAATATTATCTGAGCTAGGTCTTTGTTCACGAAGAGAAGCCGATGCTTATATCGAACAAGGTCTCGTGACGCTTGATGGTAAAGTTGTTACTGAACTAGGTACACGCGCTTATCGTTCGCAAAAGGTTGAATTAAAAAAACAAGCAGCTATTCAACAATCTTCCAAAGCCACTGTTATATTAAATAAGCCCGTTGGTTATATTTCGCATCTTGATGATGATAAAGCTTTTAGGCCTGCCGCAAGTCTTATTATTCAAGATAACTTTCAAGTTTCGAAACTGTATTCTTCTCGTAATCCAAGATTTAATACTGATGGATTAGCTCCAGCAGGAAGACTAGATATTGACTCTTCCGGTTTATTAGTTCTCACTCAAGATGGCAGAATTGCTAAAACAATCATTGGCGAACAAAGTGTGATTGAAAAAGAGTATTTAGTTCGAGTTGAAGGAAAGTTGGTTAATAAAGGCTTGGAGCTATTAAGGCACGGTCTTTCACTTGACGGTTGTAAGTTAAAGCCAGCGATAGTTGAATGGCAGAATAATGATCAATTGCGTTTTATTTTAACCGAAGGGCGGAATAGACAGATCAGAAGAATGTGTGAGCTTGTTGGTCTCCATGTAATTGGGTTAAAGAGAGTTAGGATTGGTAATGTTTTATTAGGAGACCTTCCAACAGGAATGTGGCGATTTCTAGACCAGAGAGAAAAATTTTAATGGCTATTGCGTTAGAGTATTTTAACTTTATTGTTAGAAGATCAACGATTGAGGAAAAGTATCCTGGTGGATGGGACCAATGCCTAATTGATCATGCTTCTTCTCTTGGGACTCGAGTTTGGTATGATGAATATCTTTTTAGAGATGGTGCTATGAATCCTATTGATATGGAAAATTTAGTCAATGCGTGGAGGGATATTGGTTTTCAATCTGTTCTAATCAATGGCGAAAAGAAATGGTTGGATTGCTGTGTAATTGATGAAAGATTTGATACATTATCTTTGTCATGCGACTGGATCGAAATAGATGTCGCAGGGGAATTTGCATATCTTAAAGATAAAGACCCAGCAGAAATTGTGGGCCATCATGGGTTTTAAATTTTAACTTTTTTTGTATCTTTCAATACCTTCAAGAATTTCTTTGTGCGCATCTTGGGGACCTTTCCAGCCTTTGATTTTAACCCATTTACCTTTTTCTAAATCTTTATAGTGTTCGAAAAAATGCTGAATTTGATTAAGTCGCAGAGGATTCATATCTTCGGGTTTTTGCCAATGTGAATAAATTGAAAGAATTCTATCTTCAGGAACTGCCAACACCTTTGCATCCTGACCTTGCTCATCTTCCATTTCCAATATCCCAACAGCTCGACAGCTCACAACCACGCCTGGAATTAAAGGTAATGGGGTAACAACAAGCACGTCTACTGGATCACCGTCACCTGCGATTGTCTTGGGTATGTAACCATAATTGGTAGGGTAATGCATAGCTGTGCCCATAAATCGATCCACAAAAATTGCTCCTGATTCTTTATCGACCTCATATTTGATTGGATCAGCATTCATTGGGATTTCAATAATGACGTTGAAATGTATTGGAACATTTTTACCAGGAAGAACGTTATCTAAGCTCATAGGTGTCTAGCGGGAAATTTTAAAAAAAGTGATTCTAGCATGTTTGAGCTATCACTGAATGACTAAACTAGCTTGATAATTGGCGTCCCCAAGGGGAGTCGAACCCCTGTTCCCTCCGTGAAAGGGAGGTGTCCTAGGCCTCTAGACGATGGGGACCTAAGAAAAGAAGGTGCTATTCTACTATAGAACAGCGTTTGATATAAGTTATTTGGTGGAGATAAGCGGGATCGAACCGCTGACCTCTTGCATGCCATGCAAGCGCTCTCCCAGCTGAGCTATACCCCCAGGTATCTGATCAAAGGCGCACATCTTAAATTTTAGAAGTAAGCGCGTCAATCCTTTTAAGATCGGGTGTTTGTTTGTTTTGAAAATTGGCTTAAATCAACAATAGGTTCAGGTTTCCAACCTTTTTTCTTGTGTTCAACCACAACGTTTGTAAATACGCCACCGCGCACAAAAAATTCGGCACGAAGACGCATAAAACGTGGCTCTGTCGCCTTAACTAAATCGTCTAAAATGCGATTAGTTACAGCTTCATGGAAGCAACCCTCATCTCTAAAAGACCAGATATAAAGCTTCAGACTTTTGAGCTCTACACATTTTTTATTAGGAATGTAATCAAGATATAGAGTAGCAAAGTCTGGCTGCCCAGTCTTAGGGCATAAACAGGTAAATTCAGGTATTTGCATATGAATATGAAAGTCCCGAGAAGGGCATGGATTAGCGAAAGTTTCAAGCTTTTTAGTAGGTTTTGCGCTTGGTTTTTTTCCCAAAGAAAGTGCGTTCATAGATTAAAATAAGGAAGTAAAAAAAAGTTATTATACTGTTAATAGATAACACCTACTTCACTTCGATAAAAGAATATTGTGCGACTTATACAACTTAAATTAGCTGGTTTTAAATCATTTGTAGATCCCACCACTATACAACTTCAAGGCCAAAGAGTGGGTATAGTTGGTCCCAACGGATGCGGAAAATCCAATATTATGGAGTCCGTAAAATGGGTGCTTGGCGAATCTTCAGCTAAAGAAATGCGAAGTGAAAATATGGATTCGGTAATTTTTAACGGATCAGAAAATCGCAAACCAATTTCACGAGCGAGCGTCGAACTTATCTTTGATAATTCTTTGGGTAAAGCACCTACAGAATGGTCACAATATGCAGAAATTTCAGTAAAGCGCGTTATCGAAAGAGAAAAGGGTTCAACTTATTACATTAATAATTTAGCTGTCAGACGCAAAGATATTGCAGATCTCTTTTTAGGAACGGGTTTAGGTGGAAGAGGATATGCCATTATTGGCCAAAATACAATTTCACAAATTATTGAAGCCAAGCCTGAGGAACTTAGAAGTTACCTTGAAGAAGCTGCAGGTGTTAGTAAGTATAAAGAACGTCGGCGCGAAACAGAATTTAGACTCAGGGATACGCGAGAAAATTTAAGTCGTATTCAAGATGTCCTAAATGAAATTATCCAGCAAATCGCAAAGCTGGAATCTCAAGCAGTCATTGCAACAAAATATAATGAATTAACAGAAAAACATAAATTTCATCAAGCACAGGTTTGGGTATTAAAGAAACGTGATGCTAGTATTGTTTGGAAAAAAAATCAGTTTCAGGTTGAGAAACTTGTAAATGAATTGGAGCAACAAACTGCCGCTTTAAGAAAAATTGAAGCCGAGGTAGAAAATTTAAGGCAAGCTCATATTGATGCTTCCGATGAAATTAATAAGAATCAAGCAAGCTTCTATGAAATCAATGCTGAAGTTTCTAATATTGAAAATAACATTAGAAATCAAAATGAACTTTTAGAGCGCAGTAAAAAAGAATTAATTGAGATTGAAACAAATCTTGCTAAGAATGCGGACGATCAGCTTAAATTTGCAAAAGACATTGAAGAAGCAGAGATTGAAAAAGTAGCATTAAGTGAGCTTTATAAAACTAAGGAAGAAAATTTTAATTCACTTAAATCATCAATTCAATCAGTTGAAGCAACATATCTAGATTCAACAGAGCAATTTAATCAAATTGCAAATCAATTCCAATCGACGCAAGAAAAAATTAATCTTGAAAAGGCAACGATAGACTTCATTCATAAAACTGAAGAAGAAATAAATACTCGCATTACATTTTTAAATAATGAGATTAATAATATTGATTTAACCGGGCAATCTTTACTTGAGGAAAAAGAAAGTGATTTAGCTGATAAGAGACTACATGTAGAAAAAATCGAGGCTAAGATAGATGAAAACAAATCGCTTGCAACTGACCTTGAGGAGGAAATTGATGCTTTAAGACAGCATCAAATTGAAATACAAAAAGAATTAAGTCAAATTGAAGGTGAAATTAAAACGCTGGCGCAAATTCAAGATGACACACAAGGCAATGAAAGTCTCAAAAGTTGGACTTCTCAACATAATATCAACACGTCTAATCGCTTGTGGGAAAAACTTAAGATTAAAACAGATTGGGTAACAGCTATTGAATCTGCTCTTGGTGGAAAATTAAATGCAGTTCTAGCTCAATATGAAACTATCTCTCATAGGCCTCCCGCATCTATGGTGCTTGCTAATTTAAATGCATCTCATGCTTACAAACCAAAAAATAATAAATTAAATTCTGCTCTGGATGTAATTGAAATTAGCGATCCGCTTCTAATGAATCTTTTGTCAGAATGGTTATCTAATTGTTATATTATTCCAAAAGGTGAAAGTTATAAAAATTTCATCGGTAATTTGGAACAAGGCGAATTTTTAGTTAATCAACAAGGCGATATCTTTACCAAAAATAGTGTGTCTTTTTATGGTAAAGATGCCTCCCTTAATGGCATTCTTTTGCGCCAAGAAAGACTCAAAGCGCTACAAGAGAAATTTCCATCCATAGATAGAAACTCTAAAGATATATCGAATAAGCTTAGTGAAGCTGAACTTCAATTAAATGATTATGAAGAGCAAGCCGATTCGTATAGTGAGGAATTAAAGGAAGCTTTAAATGATTTCCATCAAACTGAGATTGAAGTTGAAAAAACTCAACAAAGCATAGCCTACGCAAATGAGAAGCATAGCAGTATTACTAACGAGCAAAATGAACTCAAAACAAAATTAACGCAAATTCAAATTGATAAGACAACTAAATCAAGTCTTATTCATAATTTAGAGAATGATGCACATCGACTTTTAGAACAAAAAACTTTGTCTGAAGATATTAAAAAAAGACATGAATTAGAATATGAAAGCGCTAGGAAACATGTCAATGAAGCTGAGATTCAACTTCAAGAAAGCCATTTTAATTTAAAAATTATTGGTAATAAAATCAATGAATTAAATAATAGAATTAATTTACTTACTGAAGATAATAATGCCCTTAATAACAAAAAAGATTTAGTTAAGACTTCAATTAATACTGAAAGTATTGAGGCTCTAAAATTGTCTCTGCGCGAAAAAATTACCGTTAAGGATGAAAGAGAGAAAATTCTAATCGCATCGCGAGATAATCTTGCGCAAAAAGAAACCGACTTACGTGAAAGTGAACAAAAGAGACTGCAAACCGAGCAGGCAGTTCATCCAATTCGAGATAAACTTGAACAGTCACGCTTAAATGAGCGGGAATCAAAATTATTATTTGAGCAATTTCAAAACGAAATTATTGAGTCTCAATTAGATGAGGGTGTTCTTTCAGAATCAATTACAGAAAAAACAACAGTTAAAGAAGTGCAAGAATTATGTAATAAACTTCAAGAAGAAATTAATTTATTGGGCCCAGTTAACTTAGCAGCCATTCATGAGCTCACATCCGAAAAAGAAAGAAAAGGGTATCTTGATAGTCAAGTAGAGGATTTAACTTCTGCAAGTAATACCTTGGAAGACGCGATAAGACGAATCGATAAAGAAACTCGAGATCGATTGATTGCAACGTTTAATGAAGTAAATAAGAATTTTACAGAGTTTTTTAAAGTGCTATTTAATGGCGGACAAGCTCAATTAGAACTTTTAGGCGAAGAGATTTTAGATACAGGCATTCAAGTTACAGCGCAGCCCCCGGGCAAAAAGAATACGACTATTAGTCAATTGTCAGGTGGGGAGAAAGCATTAACCGCAACCGCTCTTGTATTTGCTTTATTTAAATTAAATCCAGCTCCATTCTGTCTCATGGATGAAGTTGATGCACCACTTGATGATAGTAATACACTTCGTTTCACCAATATGGTGACTGAAATGTCTAAAAATACTCAATTTCTTTACGTATCACATAATAAAATTGCTATGGAAATGGCCCAACAACTCATTGGTGTAACGATGCAAGAATCTGGAGTATCAAGAATTGTTGAAGTATCTTTAGAAGAAGTAGAGAAAATGGAGTTGGCAAATTAAGATAACAGGGCTTATTTCAAGCATGTCTGACATTCAGTTTGCTTTGACGATTCTCGCTGTAATAATTATTCTTATCATGATCATTTTTAACTGGATTCGCCTTATCCAGTATCGAAAACAAAATCAGACTGAAAATTCTTTTTTATCCAAAGATGAAGATGGTTTAAGTCAAGAAGAAAAAAATCCTCACGATCAAGATTTAAGCATCTCTGAGAGATACTTACTTTCAAATTTACCCAAAGATATCTACCGTAATATTGATGCTATTGCATTTATTAAACTTAACAAAGCAACTCATGCTATTTCAAAATTAAATCTCAGAGATTTCATTGAATTGCCTCATACGCATATATTTATTCGTAAAAACGAGGATGTATGGACTTCGACAGATGGTATAAGCGGTTCAGTCTCATTTGATCAAATACTTTTATCAGTGCAGTTGGTAGATCGTCAGGGTCCTTTATCATCAGCGCATACACAAACATTTAGAATGTTGGCAGAAAAAACTAAAAATGACTTGGATGGAAATCTTATTTGGCTGTCTCACTCAAATATCGAAGATGATGCAAAAGAGCTTAATCAATTTTGTGCTCTTGTAGACCATATAATGACATTAACCCTTATTCCAAAAAATAACGGTATGTTTGACAACAAAAAGCTTATTGATAAATTAAAAACAGATGGTTTTAAAGAGAATAAAGATGGTTATCATATATTCAAAGGTCGTGATAAACATCCTTTATTTCGTATAACTTCATTAAATCAACAACCCTTAAGCTTCAACCTTGATCCTTATATTCAGGGTATTCTTTTCCAAATGGATTTACCGCTAACGTTAAGTTGCAAAGATTCTTTTGATGTAATGTTGGAATCAATTACTAATTTTCAAAAAGATCTTGATTGTATGCTTGTTGATTCCAATAAAAAAGAGTTGAACATTAATCATATTGAAAGAATTCGGTATCAAGTCGAAAAAATTGAAAATCAAATGATCACTAGAAATATTCCCCCCGGAAGCTCTTGTGCACGAAGATTATTTTCTTAAATGAAAGCCGAAAAAGAAAATATTAAGAAAAAAATTAAAGATTTAATCGAAAAGATAAATACATTCGATTATCAATATTATGTCTTAGACAATCCCTCTATTTCAGATTTTGAATACGATAAAGTTTTTAGATCGCTTGTTGATTTAGAAAATGCAAATCCTGATTTAATTCAACCAGATTCACCCACCCAACGGGTAGGTGGTGAGGCCCTAGAAGCTTTCGATAGCGTTATTCATCGTCAAGCAATGTTATCTTTAAATAATGCTTTCGAAGAAGATGAGCTTATTGCTTTCGATAAACGGATTAAGGATGATATCGGCATTGATGAAGTGGAATATGCTGTTGAACCAAAATTTGATGGTCTCGCAATTACATTAACTTATGAAAATGGCATTTTCGTTCAAGGCGCTACACGCGGCGATGGTTATACTGGAGAGAATGTCACACACAATTTAAAAACTATTCGCTCAATTCCGACTAAACTTAATCATCCAAATCCACCCAAAGTTTTAGAGGTGAGAGGTGAGGTTTTAATGCTCAAAAAAGATTTTGAATTACTCAATCAAAAACAAGAATCTTTAGGTGAAAAAAAATTTGCAAATCCAAGAAATGCTGCAGCAGGTAGTTTGAGACAGCTTGATCCAAGAATAACCGCAACCAGACCATTAACCTTCTTTTCATATGGTCTTGGTGTATGCGAACCCAATTTAAACTTAAAAACGCATACAGAGACAATTCAGCTTTTAAAGCAATTTAATTTACCGATTTCTGATTTATCAGCAAGTGTTAAGGGTGTAAATGGCTTACAAAGCTTTTATGAGAAAGTATTAAAAATAAGAGACTCCCTAGCTTATGATATTGATGGCGTAGTTTACAAAGTGAATTCTTTCAATTATCAAAATGAATTAGGTTTTGTATCGAGAGCTCCGAGATGGGCAATCGCTCATAAGTTTCCAGCAGAAGAAGCTTTAACTGAAATTTTAGATATTGATGTTCAAGTAGGTCGAACAGGAGCTATAACTCCTGTGGCACGCCTAAAACCAGTTTTTGTTGGTGGGGTTACTGTGACCAATGCAACTCTTCATAATGAAGATGAAATGATTCGCAAGGATATTCATATTGGAGATATTGTAAGTGTCCGAAGAGCAGGGGATGTAATTCCTGAAATTGTAAGGGTTCTCATTGATAAGAGACCAAAGGCAATCAAGAAATTTAAAATGCCAACGACATGTCCAGAGTGCGGCTCTCCTCTTATGCGTATAGATGATGAGGCTGTAGTGAGATGCTCAGGTGGACTCATTTGTCCAGCTCAACAAAAACAATCTATTATTCATTTTGCTTCACGAAAGGCCATGGATATCGAAGGTTTAGGGGATAAGTCTGTTGAACAATTAGTAACTGTAGGATTAATTCATGGATTACCCGATATATACAAGCTAGAGCTTAAACAATTAATTAACCTCGATCGTATGGCAGAAAAGTCAGGTCAAAACTTATTAGATGCTATTGAAAAAAGTAAAAAAACTACATTGCCCCGATTTATATATGCACTTGGTATTCGTAACGTAGGCGAATCAACCGCTAAAGATCTTGCTGATTTCTATGGGGATTTAAATGAAATCATGAATCAAACAGAAGAAAGCTTACAGCTTGTGCCTGACATTGGTCCTACAGTTGCAAAATCTATCAGTGATTTTTTTAAGCAAAATAAGAATAGGGACGTAATTCAATCTCTAATAAAACTTGGTGTTAATTGGCCAAAACATGTAATAAAAAAATCTACTTCAGGAATTTTTGCGACCAAAACATTTGTTCTTACAGGAACCTTGTCTTCGATGTCTCGCGAAGAAGCGAAATCAATCATTGAAATAAATGGCGGAAAGGTTGCAGGTAGCGTCTCTAAAAAGACTGATTATGTTGTCGCTGGATCTGATGCTGGAAAAAAGTTAATCGTTGCACAAGAGCTTGGTGTTAAAGTTATTTCTCAAGATGAACTTTTAAAACTTATCAATTAAAAACTTATGAAATTTAAAATACAATTTTTATTAATACTATTTAGCGTATCTTTTTCAAACTGTATCTTTTCAAAGGAAATAAATAAATCCTGTGATGAGTTACTAAGTGATAATCAATACGAAGAGGCCTTAAAAACAAAAAAAAGCGAATATAAGTCTGCTTTTTGCCACGGCCAAGCAAATCTAAAGCTTCGTCATTACGACGATGCTTTTAACGACTTTAAATTAGCTGATAAATTATCAAAAAATGATATTGATCATTACATGGCTGATTTACTTGAAGGTATAACTTTAAAAGAAGCTAATAAATTAGATGAAGCCCTTTTACATTTAAAAAATGCTATTTCACGCACTCAAACAAACAAATCTTTCAAGCGTTTATATCTGATTGAAATTGGAGAGACTTTATTGCTTCTCACTAAATACGATGAAGCCGCAAACGCATTCACCGAAGCTTACGGATTAGCTGCAAATGATGATGAACGGGCTACTAATTTGGATCGAATAGCTTATGCATATGCGTCAATGAAAAATTTTACAAAAGCTATAGAGTTCGAATTAAAGGCCAATTTGGCTTTTGATCGGGCAGGCTTGCTAGGTGAATATGCAGAGTCTGGTATTAATCTAGCTTTGTATTACCTTGAGGTAAATGATTTATCATCCGCTGAAAAAACACTTTTAAAATTCGAAAAGCTAGCGCGTGACAATGGAGGAATGTATTACCTCGCTAAAGCTTTATATGCAGAGAGCAAATATTATAAAAAGAAATCTAATAATGAACTTAGTAAATCGAAGCTTGATGAGGCTAATAAGATTGCTCATGATATTGGAGCGGAGGACTTAAAGACGCTTTTTAATGGCAACTAATTTAAGATCTGTATTTAATTTTACATAATATACATTATACGAAATTAATAGTACATAGGATTATCTTTGATAGTCTTTAAACTGCCTAGGTAATGTGTCTTCTTGGACAACAAACTCCATCCCCGCCATAGAGCCTACAAAAACTCCAGATTTATATTGCATTCGAATTTTTACTGTATTTAAAGAAATTTCTAATTGGTCTTTGATCCTATAGTTCAGAATGTATCCAATTACTTTTTTTCCGTTGTCGGTGCAAATCACTTCAACGGCATCCTGATTGTGCATAAAACCTTCCTATAAGTTTTTTTGTATGAAGATAAGTTCTTGTATGGGGTCAACATAAGCTTCGTATGATTGTTGAGCCCTCTCATACCAATAACGGCTATTGAACTCATCACCTTCGATCTTATGGAGTACAGCATGAATCCAATAAGCTTGGGTAGAATGGAGATCTTGAACGATTTTGTGAGAGGCATCCCACGCATCGTTAATTGCGAAAGCAATCGCTTGGTTAAGTAGCTCCTTATGTGTTGAGCCACTCATAAAGCTTAGCGGCTATTAAAAAAACCTATGTTATAGACCCTACCATCCATAATTGTTAATTCAGTTTGCTTCCAGGTATTTTTCTCATCCGACTTAACAAGATTGTTGTAATACCACATTTCGATATTCACGCGCTTATTCGGATTTGCTCGGTCTTCAGTGGGTCTTCCAATCACAGAACTTGCATTGGTTGGTTTAACAGACATTTCTTTCCTAGCTGGCTCACCTAAAATTTGAAGTACCTTTTCTTTTGATTTAGCACCAAAAGCATCTAAAAACTCATTTTCTGTATAAAGTTTTTTTCCTTCAGCTAATACATGAAAAGAAATTCCTAATGCTATGAATATAAATAATATTTTTTTAAGTAATGTTGACATATTAACCTTTAATTAATGATGATTTTAAGCCCGTCATATCCAACATCGATATGATCAGGTAATTCTTTTTTTAATGCTTCATATTCTAAATCATGTGTCATATGAATCAAATATGTTTTAGTAGCTTTTATTCTATTCGCAAAGATCAAGCTTTGTTCAAGATTGATATGCGTGTGATGTTCTTTTAAACGCAAACAATCAAGTAATAAGATATCTAAACCGTCTAAAAGTTTCAGAGAGCTCTCAGGAATATCGGATACGTCAGTAAGGTATGCCAAATTTCCTATGCGATAACCATAGATTTCTGATTTTCCATGTAAAACAGGAATTGGAGTTACAAGTTCGCTAAAAAGTTGAAATGGATCTTGAATCGGCATTGCTTTTAATACGGGCATCTCCCAAAACCCTTTTGGTTCATTTAATGCATATCCGAATTTTAATGCTATATGGTCAAGTGACTCTTTTTTTCCGTAAATAGGTATTTGCATCTTATGCAACTGACAAAAAGCTCTTAAATCATCTATACCATGGAGGTGATCTGCATGAGTATGCGTATACAATACAGCATCAACTCTCGAAATTGATTCTCTTAGAGACTGAAAACGCAAATCAGGGCTGGTATCTATAAGAATATGCTCACCTGAATTTAATTTAATAAGAGATGAGCAACGTGTACGCTTATTTTTTGGGTTGATAGATAAGCAAGTTTCACAATTGCATCCAACTACAGGGGTGCCAGCGCTCGATCCAACACCAAGAATAGTTAATTCGAAGGACGGCATTTAGAAAAAAGCTTAAAGAAATTTTGTGTAGTGACTTGACCAACCTCTTCTACTGAAATATTTTTTAGTTTTGCTATTTCCTGGGCCACATGTATCACATTGGATGGATCATTTATTTTGCCTCGATAAGGCACGGGTGCCAGATATGGTGAGTCAGTCTCAATAAGCATGCGGTTAAGAGGAATGGCTTTCACAACCTCTTTTAGATCAGTTGCATTTTTAAATGTCACAATCCCTGAAAATGAAATATAGAAATTAAGTTCAATAGCTTCAAGCGCTACATCAAGAGATTCTGTAAAACAATGCATGACACCACCTACTTGATTAGCTCCCTCTTCTCGCATAATTTTTAAAGTGTCTTCTGCAGCATTTCTTGTATGAATAATAAGTGGTAAATTTGATTGAATGGCAGCTTTAATATGCGTTCTAAAACGATTTCTCTGCCATGTAAGATCGCCTTGTACTCTGAAATAATCTAGTCCAGTTTCGCCAATAGCCACAACTTTATTCTCTTTAGCAAGACGACATAACTCCTCCAAAGAAGGCTCTGCAATATCTTCATAATCAGGGTGAACGCCAACGGAGGCAAAGATATGGGCGTAGGTATTGGTAATCTTAAAGATGTCTGGCAATTTATCTAAAGTAACACTCACACATAAAGCATGGGTAACTTTATTGGATGACATCTTGGAAAGAATAGAATCTATATTTTGATATAGCTCTGGAAAATTAATATGGCAATGAGAGTCTATAAATGATGTCATGATGGCTCAAAAATCTGTTTATATTTAATAAAAATATTTTGCAACTGAAGCTCTTGATTAATTGGATGCGATGCAATTTTTTTTAATTCATTTAATTCATTTGTAAACAAAAGCAAGTTATCAAGATTAATTTGTTTTGCTTGAGATTGAATACGCTTTTCTTCTTTTTTAAAATAATAATTTTGCTGTGCATGAAGGCTAAGTAGTAAATCAAAAACCCATTTTTGGATCACATTTAATGTCCAATCAAGCCCTTGAGTAAGTATTGCATAATTAACTTTAGTGATATCGATATTATGGCCTTGAGATAATAATTGAATAATCATCTCTCGCTCTGATTGATTTTCTAACTCTTTGATTGCGATAAATGGTGAGCCGCCAGTATATGACAGTAAACTGTCCTCATGGATTATTTTTTGATCAATCAGAAATGTTTTGGCCTCATCTAATGAAGGACCGCGAAGATCTAATAATTGGCATCGACTTCGGATGGTCGCAATGAGTTTTTGCGTTTGACTTGTTACAAGAATGAATAAAGTATTTTCAGGAGGCTCCTCTAAGATTTTAAGGAGTGCATTAGATGCTGCATGATTAAGTGAGTCTGCTGGCTCAATCAAAACAACACGCCTACCCTTCTCTTGATGGACTGACAATTCTAAATATTCAGAGAGCTCTCGAATTTGATCAATTAAAATATTTTTTTTACGAACAGTTTTTCTTTTTGATAGCTCATCATCTTCATTTTCAATTGGGGCAATATGTTTAAAATCAGGATGTACATCTGGAAACCATTCGCAACTTGAACATGCTTCACATGGCAAATGATTAGAAAGAGTTTTTTGACACAAGTAGGATTTTGCAAATTTAACTGCAAAATTATACTTTCCAATACCCTCCTTGCCTTTAAAAATTAAAGCATGAGGTAAGTTTTTATTTTCATGAATAGCGATCCAAGCATCTTTAAACCAAGGATAAATAGAATCCATCATAAAATAGTTTTTATAGCCTCAATAACATCTCGAGATACGAATTCAATAGCTTGATTTGCATTAATAATTTTATAACGATTAGGATGTTGTCTCGCGAGGTCTAAATATACATTTCTAAGACGGTTAAAAAAAGATTCACTTTCTTTTTCAAATTTGTCGGGGGTTCTATTTTTCTTTAAACGATCAATACTTACTTCGACAGGCAAATCAAATAACAAAGTAAGGTCGGCCTTAAGATCTGGATGAACCCATGATTCAAGTATTTCAATTTTAGAATATGCGACTTGTTTTCCACCATATTGATAAGCGTATGTCGCATCAGTAAAACGATCAGACACTACAAATATACCTTTATCAAGTGCTGGTTTGATAATTTCTGCAATATGTTGCTTTCTGGCTGCAAACATAAGAAGCGTTTCTGTTTCTGGATCCATTTCATCATGTAGAAGTAATTCTCTTAACTTTTCCCCAAGTTTTGTTCCGCCAGGCTCTCTTGTTCTTACTACTGCGATTTTTTTTAATTCAAGGAAAGATATCACTTCGTCAATATGTGAACTTTTCCCTGCGCCATCAACACCTTCAAATGTAATAAATTTACCTTTAGTATTCATTTAATCTGATACTTTCTTACAGCATTATTATGTTCATTTAAATTTGTAGAAAAATAATGGGTTCCATCACCTTTACCCACAAAATAAAGTGCGTCTGTTTTTGTAGGGTGAAGTGCAGCGCGAATAGAAATTAAACTCGGCATAGTAATAGGGCCTGGAGGCAATCCCTCTCTAGTATATGTATTATATGGCGTATCGCTAATCAAATCCTTTTTTGTAATATCGCCAGTAAATTTTTTACCAAGTCCGTATATCACTGTGGGATCGCTCTGAAGTTTCATATTAATACTTAATCGATGAATAAATACACCAGAAATAAGATTGGCCTCTATGGATTTACCCGTTTCTTTTTCAATGATAGATGCCATAGTGAGAGCCTCATAGCTATTTTTGTAAGGGACCTCTTCCGCTCTATTTGCCCATTCATAATTTAATTTTTTTTGCATCGCCTTATAAGCTCTTTTGAGAATCTCGATATCAGGTGTATTTCTACTAAAATAATAAGTATCAGGAAAAAATTGGCCTTCGGCTGATTCATATGGCATTCCTAGAGCTAAAGCAATGGCTTTTGAATCATAAGGCTTCATCGTTTTTTTAATACTATCGTTTGCTTTTATTTTTTCTAACATAGACTGAAGATCTTGCCCTTCAATGAAAGTAATTGAACCTTCAGTAGCTCGGCCTTCAACAAGAGATTTTAATAATTGATAGGGTGTAATATTTGGATTGAGATAATAGTTGCCAGGTCTTAATTTTCTGGATTGTCCCAACGCTTTACCAAGGATGATGAATCTCCAAGGTTCATTAAGAATTTTTTCATCGACGAGTTGAAAAGCAATAGTTTTGAGACTACTGCCAGGTTCAATCTCTACAGCTAAATCTGCTTTATTTATGTGAAGTGGTGTAATAAGAAAGTGAATCACCCAAATTAAAAAGGGGATAAATATTATCATTAACCGAATAAGCCATTTTTTCATATATTCAAATGTTTGAGTGACTGGTTAAATAGTGATGCTAATTCTTGGCGCTGCCAAGACTTATTTTTAATTTTTTTAACTTGTAGAACACCAAATAAACTGTTTGTTATAAAGACTTCATCGCTCGCTAAAAGTTTATTTAAAGTAAATGTTGCTTCTTTGATTTTGAAACCTAACCCTGCAGAGACTTTAAGAATTAATTCTCTTGTAACTCCTTTAATACCAACATGGGTTATCTTAGGTGTGTAAATAGTTTTTCCAATACGCATAAAAATATTGCTGGAGATACACTCAATCACATATCCATTCTGATTAAGAAGAATACCATCAGCGTATTGATCACCTTCCCATTCTTGTCTTGCCATAATGTTTTCTAATCGATTGAGATGTTTAACACCCGAAAGAATCGAAGGATTAAGTTTTTGTTTACATACGTAGAGATTAACGCCAATTTTAAAATATTCTTTTGGATAACTTGGCATTTTAGTTTTAATTAAAAAACGATTATGTTTAATATCCTCGTTAAATTTATAGCCTCGCTCACTAGTACCTCTTGAAATAATAAATTTCCCGACTGATTTAGTCTTTGATTTAAATAAAGTACGTATATCAGACAACAAATCTTTTTCTTTAGGGGGGGTTATTTTCATTGCAAGACAATCGTCTACTATTTTTTTGTAGTGATGTTTCCAATGAACTGGTTTCTTATTTTCTACAACAAAAGTTCTAAAAATTCCATCGCCATATTGAAATGCACGATCAAAAGGACTGATCTTTTGAAATGTACCATTTATGAGGAATTGTTTTGACAAATTAGACAGCCAATTCTGAAGTAAATAATGAGTTCATTTTAGATTAAACCCATTTGAAGAAACCTATATTTTTTTAAATACAAGACTTCCGTTAGTGCCACCAAAACCAAAGTTATTTTTGAGCGCAACATTAATTTTCATTGATCTTGCTTCATTGGCACAATAGTCAAGATCGCATTCCGGATCTTGATTAAAAATATTGATTGTAGGTGGAGAAATTTGATTATGAATGGCTAAAACAGTAAATACAGATTCAATGCCACCTGCTCCGCCTAATAAATGGCCCGTCATCGATTTTGTAGAATTCACAACGAGTTTTTTAGCAAGGTCTCCAAACGTAGCTTTGATTGCATTCGTTTCATTAAGATCTCCAAGAGGTGTTGATGTGCCATGCGCATTAATATATTGCACATTATCTGTATTCACATTTGCATTTTTTAATGCATTCACAATAGAGCGTCTGGGTCCATCCATGTTAGGAGCAGTAATATGATAAGCATCCGCACTCATGCCATAGCCTGAAAGCTCCGCATAAATTTTGGCACCTCTTTGTTTTGCATGTTCATATTCCTCAAGCACCATAACACCAGCACCTTCGCCAATCACAAAACCATCGCGGTCTTTATCCCATGGACGGCTTGCAGTTTTTGGATCGTCATTACGTGATGAAAGCGCTTTTGCTGCAGAAAATCCAGCTACTGATAATTCAGTGATAGCAGCTTCTGAACCCCCTGCCAACATCACATCAGCATCCCCGTATTCAATCATTCTCGCTGCATCACCAATTGAATGTGTTCCTGTTGTACACGCAGTCACAATAGAGACATTAGGGCCTTTCAAATTGAGCATAATAGAGAGATTGCCGGAGATCATATTGATAATCGTCCCTGGAATAAAAAATGGCGATACTTTACGAACGCCGCCTTCATCAAAAACATCGCTTGTAGATTCGATTAAATTAATTCCACCGATACCTGATCCAACAGACACACCGATGCGCTCACTATTCTGCTCAGTCACTTCAATGCCAGAATCTTTAAATGCTTCAATACCCGCTGCGATACCAAATTGAATGAAAGTATCCATCCGGCGAGCATCTTTAGGAGGAATGTATGCTAGCGGATCGAAATTTTTGACCTCGCCTGCGACTTGAGAAGGAAATGTTGAGCAGTCAAATTTGGTAATTCTACCTATACCCGATTGACCGTTAATAATATTGGTCCAAGATTCTTTTACCCCTAAACCTACTGGAGTAATCAAGCCTAAACCGGTGACTACAACTCTTCTCTTAGACATGGATTAAACCCAACCCTTTCAATATTTAGAAAAGGTCAGGCAACATTTGAATTATTTTAAATTTTTGTTGATGTAATCAACGGCTTGCTGAACTGTAGTAATCTTTTCAGCTTCTTCGTCAGGAATTTCACAATCAAACTCTTCTTCTAAAGCCATGACGAGTTCAACTGTATCAAGTGAATCGGCGCCTAAATCATCTACAAATGATGATGTATTTTTTACATCAGCTTCTTTGGTGCCAAGTTGTTCTGCAACAATTTTTTTTACACGTTGTTCGATGTCAGACATCTAAAATACCCCTTTTATTTAAGAAATGGCACTTAAGCCATGCGTTATTTTAACAAATCTTGTTAAGAATTTTGTAATAAAGTTAAAAAATAACTTAAATCATTAACATTCCACCATTGACATGAAGGGTCTCACCTGTGATATAAGACGCTTCTTTAGAAGCCAAAAAGCATACAGCAGCGCCAATATCCTCAGGGTTTCCTAAGCGGCCTAATGGAACGTGGTCTAGAAGTTGCTTTTTATGTTCTTCTGATAATCCTTTTGTCATGTCGGTATCAATGAATCCGGGCGCCACGCAATTTACTGTAATTCCTCGACTACCAATTTCTTTCGCTAAAGATTTTGTGAACCCAGTCACACCTGCTTTTGCAGCGGCATAATTTGTTTGGCCTCCATTACCCATATGACCTACTACAGAAGTAATATTAATAATTCGACCGTAGCGACTTTTCATCATGCTTCGAATAAGCGCCTGACTCATACGAAAAATAGATTTTAAATTAGTTGAGATAACATCATCCCATTCCTCTTCTTTCATGCGCATAAGCAACATATCTTTAGTAATACCGGCATTATTTACGAGTATTGAGATATCACCATGTTCTTTAATAATGGCATCTATGGTTTGAAGAATTGCCTCATTATCATTGACATCTAATTTAATTCCTTTACCTAAAATATTTTGCTCTTTTAGAAATGCTGAAATTTTTTCTGCCCCATCTTCTGTCGTTGCAGTACCAATCACAAAAGCTTTTTGTTTTCCCAAACTTAAAGCAATGGATTGTCCTATACCTCGGCTAGCGCCCGTAACAAGTGCAATTTGATTTTCGAGATTAATAAACATATTTTTTCCTAAATAGTTTTATTGTGTAAGTGTTTTAAATTCATCTAAAGCATTTTCATTCACAAGAGCAGTACTTTGTAATTCAGCTGAGATACGCTTCGTGAGTCCTGTAAGCACTTTGCCTGGACCGCATTCTGCTATATGAGTAATTTTATTTAATGCGATCTTTTCAATTGTTTCAACCCATCTCACCGGATGACAAAGTTGTTTGGAGAGAGCATCTTTAATTTTATTTGTATCACTATGCTCTTCAACATCTACATTATGTATAACGGCAATAGCTGGTTTTTTAATTGTAATGTTGTTTAAATACTCCCTTAGCTCATTAGAAGCTTTTTGCATAAGAGAACAATGTGAGGGCACACTCACTGGTAAAAGAATCGCGCGCTTAGCACCTTTTGTTTTGGCTGCTTCAATCGCACGCTCAACTGCCAAAACATTACCTGCAATAACGACCTGCCCTGGTGAATTAAAGTTTACCGCTTCAACAACTTCATTTTCTTGAGCTTCTTTACATGCATTTAGGACTTCCTCATCACTCAATCCAAGGATAGCAGCCATAGCCCCTACACCTTCAGGAACAGCTCTTTGCATGACTTCTGCCCTAAATTTAACAAGCTTTAAAGCGTCTTTGAATTCGATGGCGTCTGATGCGACGAGCGCCGTATATTCACCGAGACTGTGTCCTGCGAGGTAATTTGGAGCTTTATCTGTTTTAGATTGCCAAAGACGCCATATTGCAATCCCTGCTGTTAAAAGAATAGGTTGCGTATGAATCGTTTGATTAATCTCTTCATTAGGTTCAGTTGCCATTTTCCAAAAATCAATACCGAGAACATCAGATGCCTCATCAAAAGTTGAGCGAATCAACGGATGATCATTAAAATCCGCCATCATGCCGACTGACTGCGAGCCTTGACCAGGAAAAATAAAAGAGAATTTATTCATAATTTACTTGATATTTTTATATTAATTATATGATTTTTAATACTTAATTAAAGCTGATCCCCATGTAAATCCACCACCAAAAGCTTCCATCAAAAGCGTTTCACCCCTTTTAATTTTATGTTCTCGAATGGCTGTATCTAGCGCTAGAGGAATTGAAGCTGCGGAAGTATTGCCATGTCTATCAATGGTCACAATGACACGATCCATACTCATATTTAATTTTTTTGCGGTCGCTTCTAAGATTCGAATATTGGCCTGATGAGGCACAAGCCAATCAATATCTGATTTGTCTAATTGATTCATTTCAAGCGTTTCATCAACAATAGAATCCAATGTATTCACAGCCATCTTAAACACTTGATTGCCTTGCATTTCAATGGTGGTCTTTCCCTTTTGGTGAGATACGCCACTAGGTACATGAAGTAATTTTTCATAAGCACCATCCGCATGGATATGCGTAGATAAGATACCGGGCTGATCTGATGCTTCAAGAATAATAGCACCCCCACCATCACCCCAAAGAATAGCGTTACTTCGATCAGAATAATCTGTGATGCGTGACATAGTATCAGCACCAATGACTAATACGCATTTTGCAGCGCCTGTTTTAATAAAATTATCTGCGACTGAAAGCGCGTAAACAAAACCACTACATACTGCCTGAATATCAAATGCTGGGCATAACGATAAGCCAAGTTTTGTTTGAATAATACAAGCTGTGCTTGGAAATATTTTATCGGGTGTCGTCGTTGCTACAATGATAAGATCTATTTTATTTGCATGGATACCAGAAGCCTCAATTGCCTTTTTAGATGCTTCTACCGCTAAATCGCTTGTGTATTGATGTGCTGATACAATATGTCTTTCTTTAATGCCCGTTCTTGTTGTAATCCACTCATCAGTCGTTTCAAACATTTTTTCAAGATCATGATTGTTAAGAATTTTTTCAGGGAGATAACTTCCTGTCCCTATAATTTTTGAATAAATCATATCTGCTCTGTCTGTGAAATATCTAAAGGCATTTCTAATTCAAGTTGTTTTTGTATTTTTTCTAGTACATTATTTTTTGATTCTTCAATAGCGGTCTGAATTGCAAAAAAGAAAGAATAACTATCAGCCCCACCATGACTTTTAACTACAATACCTTTGAGACCTAAAAAGCTAGCCCCGTTATACCTTCTAGGGTCGAGTCTTTTTTTGAATCGATTAAGAACTAACAAAGATACAAATGCCATTAGCTTTGTAATCCAATTACGCTTAAATTCTTGTGTTAAAAATCGACCCATGAGTTGAGCAATGCCTTCTGCTGTTTTTAGTGCCACATTTCCTACAAATCCATCGCATACAACGACATCCGTTGTACCCTTAAAAATATCATTGCCTTCAACATTACCATAAAAGTTCAGATGGCTTCGACGAAGTAACTCACCAGCCTCTTTAACAATTTCATTGCCTTTGATGTCTTCTGCGCCAATATTTAAGAGCCCTACAGAAGGCTTAGGATTACCCGTCACTGAGCTGACGAGCATAGCACCCATGACTGCGAATTGTAATAAATGCTCCGCCGTGCAGTCTGTATTAGCCCCAAGATCTAACATATAGGTTGTGCCTTTTTGGCTAGGCAAACTTGATGCAATAGCAGGCCTATCAATACCTGGTAACATTTTTAATACATAGCGTGCGGTTGCCATAAGTGCGCCAGTATTACCAGCGCTTACGCAAGCCTGGGCTTTTTCTTCCTTTATTAAATTAATAGCAACACGCATGGAAGAATCTTTTTTATTTTTTAAAGCACTCTGGGGCGATTCATCCATTTCAACCACTTCAGTTGCATGTTGAATCGTTAAGCGTGTATTGGTGTATTTATTTTTTTGAAGTTCTTTTTGAATAAGCTCTTTATCGCCAACTAAAATAATGTGAAGTTGGTCATATTTTGATAACGCATTGATGGAGGCTGGAATGGTGACTTTAGGGCCATGATCCCCGCCCATTGCGTCAACTGCTAGGGTGATTGTCATTTATTCTCTTAATGCTTTAAGAGCAATGAAAGAAATAAATCAGAATAATTGAAAAAGAATTATTCTGATTTATTCTGAATAACTTTTTTGCCTCGATAATAGCCTGTTGGGCTTACGTGATGACGCAAATGAACTTCGCCAGTAGTTGGTTCTACAGCAAGAGGTGGATTGGATAAAAAATCGTGAGAACGATGCATTCCACGTTTTGATGGTGATTTTTTATTTTGCTGAACAGCCATAGCAACTCCTAAATTTAATTTTTATATAATTTTTGTTTTAAATCAGCAAACGGATGAATGCGATTTAACATTTCATCAGTTTTTTTGTAGTGACAATTATCATTTTCATGTTTTGGCGCTACCGGTAAAGAAAGTATGATTTCATCCTCAATAAGACTTAATACATCCATCTTTACACTGCTTTCAATTAAATCGTAATCCGCATGATCATCAACCTGAAAATCTGTGAGTTGCGTTTCTTCTTTAATTAAAAATACTGATTTTAAAAAAATCGTATGCTCTAATTTTTCTGAACATCTTTGGCAAATTAAATCTAATCTACCTTCGATGAAAAGCTCTAAACAAGGCTCTCTATGTTTGTTTTCGAAGCCTCTTAAAACAAAAGCAACTGAATCTTCGAGATTTAAGCATAAATCTTGCAATCGCTTAAAATCAGAGAGGCGAATTATATCACGAATTTCTCTCGATTTTCTTGAAAAATCAATATTGTCTATATGCTG
>RHAY01000002.1 GCA_010031285.1 Methylophilaceae bacterium
GTTTAACGAAATGGCAGAAGGCCTTAATAAAGTAGAACAAGAAAGAAAACTTTTACTTGCAGGAATCTCACATGATGTAAGAACACCTCTCACAAGACTTAGAATTGCTATAGAAATGCTGCCTGAGAAAATAGCTGCCAAACTGAAAAAGAGTATGGAAGAAGATATTACAGAAATAGACAGCATTCTTAACCAATTTATGGATTACGTTCGAGGCTTTGACCAAGAGAGCAAAATATCAACAAATTTAAACGACTTTTTTAGCCACCTAAAAGAGCAGCACAAAATACTTAACCGCAATATTGTTTTGGTAAGCAATATTAAAATACCTATTTTTTATGACATCAGGCCCGTTTCATTTAGAAGATTATTTGATAATTTAATTAACAATGCATTTTCTTATTCAAATGGGGAAGTTTTAATTACGCTTAAAAAAAATAAAGATGGTATTACGATTAGCATTCTAGATGACGGTCCTGGCATACCAGCAGCAGAAATTAAACGCCTCCTTAAGCCCTTTGAGCGATTGGATGAAGCAAGGGGAAATACTGAAGGTTGCGGACTTGGCCTTGCTATAGCGGAGCGAATTACTCAGTCACATGATGGCAAACTAACAATTTCTAATCGTACTAAAAAAGGTCTTGAAGTTAAAATTGTCTTGCCTTTAGTGAGCGAGAGTTAGTTAAACCAATTTAATTTTTTTCTAAGCTTCACAACATTACCAATAATAATGAGTGATGGGGATTTTAATTTTTCTTGTTTCACTTTTTGAGTAATATTTAAAAGACTACCCGTTATAACTTTTTGACTTGAAGTTGTTCCTTGTTCAACGACTGCAATCGGCAAATTTTTTGGTGCGCCACGTTTAATTAATTGTTCGCATATTTGCGAAAGCGCTAAAAGGCCCATATAAATTACCACTGTTTGATTGGGTTTAGCAAGCGAATCCCATTCAAGAGTGAGTGTTTCATTTTTCATATGGCCTGTAACAAATATGCAAGATTGCGCATAGTCTCTGTGGGTCAAAGGAATGCCTGCATAGCTTGATACACCGTTAGCAGCAGTGATTCCAGGCACTACTTGAAATGGAATTTTATGCTCCATGAGCATTTCAATTTCCTCGCCACCTCTCCCAAAGATGAAAGGGTCACCGCCTTTTAACCGTAAAACTCGCAAACCTTTTTTTGCTAATTTTACAAGCAATTGATTAATTTTTTCTTGTGGCACAGTATGTCGATCTCTTTCTTTGCCAACATAAATAAACTCTGCATCACGTCTTACTAAATTTAAAACATCTTTACTGATCAATTTATCATAAACACATACATCCGATCTCTGCATTAAATGAAGCGCTCTAAATGTAAGTAAATCTGGGTCGCCAGGTCCGCCACCAACTAAGAAGACTTCTCCTTGTTTCTTTTTTATTTCATTCTTTTTCACCAAAGCCATTAATTGCTGTTCGCTTAATTTCTTAGTTTGATTTAGAAACCGTCTTACAATAGGGTGATCAATAAAATTTTCCCAAAAAATTCTTCTTGATTGGGTTGTTTCATATCTATTTTTAACACTGTCTCTCATGGATCCCATCACAGAAGCAAGCTTACTAAAGCTGTGTGGAATCAAAGCTTCAATTTTTTCACGAACAAATTTAGCTAAAACAGGTGCATTGCCTTCACTGGAAATTGCAATTATTAATGGTGATCGATCTATAATGGATCCCATAGTAAATGTGCAGAGCGAAGGTTCATCAACCACATTAACTGGAATATTTAATGCTTGTGCAGTTTTAGATACCAATAGATTAACTTTTTTATTATCGGTGGCTGCAACAACAAGAACAGGATGGGTTAAATCATTTTTCTCAAAAGACTTTATCTTGACGTGAATTTTTTTTAGCTTTTGATAATGTTTTAATTCCTTACATAAGCTAGAAGCAATCACGGTAATTTTTGCATTGGCTTTAAGAAGCATTTCAATCTTTCTTAAAGCAACGTCACCACCTCCTATAACTAATACAGGCTTATGTACTAAATTTATAAAAATAGGAAAACTTTTCATAACATCATTTTACATGTTCATTGGAAGGTCGTTCCTATCTAAAACGCAATAATTTATCTGTATTATTAATCACTTAAAGCCACTATACTTAACGCAACCTAATTTCAATGTGTCACATATTTTATTAGTTTTATGCTTAAAAAAGTTTTTATTAAAACATTCGGCTGTCAAATGAATGAATACGACTCATCCAAAATGCAGGATGTATTAAATCAAGCTCACGCGACTTCCAAGACGGATAATCCTAAGGAAGCTGATCTTGTTATTTTAAATACATGCTCTGTCAGAGAAAAAGCTGAAGAAAAAATATATAGTCATCTTGGCGAATATGAAGCTCTAAAGAAAATTAATCCCAATTTACTTATTGCGATTGGTGGGTGCGTTGCTAGTCAAGAAGGTGATAATATTCTTAAGCGAGCCCCTTTTGTAGATCTTATTTTTGGCCCACAAACCCTTCATCGATTACCAGAATTAATAAACAAAAGAAAATCAGCCGGCTCATCACAAGTTGATATTTCATTCCCTGAAATAGAAAAATTTGATCATTTACCCGCTCCAAGCTTCTCAGGAGCTTCAGCTATGGTTTCAATTATTGAAGGATGCAGCAAATATTGTTCCTTTTGTGTTGTACCTTACACACGAGGTGAAGAAATCTCTAGACCTTTTGAGGATATATTGGCTGAAGTCATTCATCTGGCTTCTTTAGGCGCGAAAGAAATCACTCTGCTTGGGCAAAATGTGAATGCCTATCGATCGCTTACTAAAAAAGGATCTCCTGCAGACCTTGCTTTGCTTATAGAATATATTTCTGAGATTGAATCGATTAAACGCATTAAATTTACAACAAGTCATCCCAATGAAATGAATGACAACCTGATAGACTGCTTCGGAAAATTTCCAAAGCTTGCCGCTCATCTTCATTTACCAATTCAATCAGGTTCAGATCGCATATTGTCAGCCATGAAGAGAAATTACACAACGCTAGAATACAAAAATATCATAAGAAAATTAAAAAAAAATTGCCCTCAAATTTCAATAAGTTCTGATTTTATTATTGGATTCCCGAACGAAACAGATGCAGATTTTGAAATGACAAAAAAAATTATGGAAGATGTTAAATTTGATTTTAGTTTTAGTTTTTTATATAGCCCAAGACCGGGAACGCCAGCCTCTTATATTCACGACGAAATACCTCATGAGATAAAATTAAGAAGATTGAATGAATTACAATCACTGAATGAAGCGCAAGGCAAGGCGATCAGCCATCTTATGTTAGGCACTAAACAGCGCATTTTAATTGACGGTCAATCATGGAAGAATCCATTAGAAATGGCTGGTAAAACAGATAATAATAGAGTCGTTGACGTTAAAGCTGATAAATCATTTATTAACCAATTTGTAGACGTCACAATTACCGAAGTGACTTCAAAAAGACTTCGCGGAGAAATTATTTAATATGGGAATGAAATTTGAATTACCTTCTGAAAACAACAGGCAATTATCTAATTTGTGTGGAGCATTAGATCAAAACCTAAAGCAAATTGAATCGGCATTAGAAGTAGATATTGTAAGGCGTGGATCAAGTTTTGTTATAAACGGTCCTTCAAAAAATATAAAAGCTGCGGCAGCGCTTATCCAAAGATTTTTCAAAAAAGCTTCAGATCCTATTGAATTAGAAGATATTCAATTAGGGCTGGTCGAAATAAATAAATTTGAAAAAGCAATAAAAGTAACTTCAGAAATTAATGAGCTCAAAACAAAAAGAAATGATCTCAGAGGTAGGACCCCCAGACAAAATACGTATTTAAAAAATATTCAGGATTTTGATATCACATTCGGTATTGGCCCCGCAGGCACAGGAAAAACTTATCTTGCTGTTGCAAGTGCTGTAGATGCCATAAACCGAGATAAAATTAAACGTATCGTATTAGTTAGGCCTGCCGTAGAAGCTGGTGAGAGACTAGGTTTTCTTCCAGGTGATTTGGCACAAAAAGTAAACCCTTATTTAAGACCTCTTTATGATGCACTCTATGACTTGGCTGGCTATGATAATGTCCATAAAATGATTGATAAAAGCATCATCGAAATAGCGCCCTTAGCATACATGAGAGGTCGCACACTTAATCAAAGCTTTATCATATTAGATGAAGCTCAAAATACGACTCCTGAACAGATGAAGATGTTTTTAACCCGCATAGGTTTTGGATCAAAAACCGTCATTACAGGTGATATTACTCAAATTGACTTAGCGAAAGGTCAGAAAAGCGGTTTAATTGAGGCAAAGAAAATTTTGTCAAAGGTAAAAGGTATTGCATTCACTCATTTCTTATCCGAAGATGTCGTCAGACATCCCCTCGTTCAAAAAATTATTAACGCCTATGAGAATTTTGAAAAAAAGAAAGTAGATAATTAACTTCATATGGAAGTAAAACCCATTATTACAATTCAAGATATGGTGCATACAAAACCAATTTTAAAAAAAACATTCTGCCAAAAATGGCTCGAACCTATTATTGATAAAAATGCTGAAATAACTATTCGAATAGTAGGGAGTGATGAATCAAAAAATCTAAACAATATGTATCGCAAAAAAAAATATCCAACCAATGTATTGTCTTTTCTTGTTGACGATGTAGATCACCTCATTGGAGATATTGTTCTTTGTGCTCCAGTCATAGAAAAAGAAGCTTTGGAACAATCGAAAAACCTTCAAGCTCACTACGCTCATCTTATTATTCATGGAGCACTTCATTTATATGGTTATGACCATGAAAATCAAATAGATGCTGAAATTATGGAAGAAAAAGAGATTAAAATTCTTACCAAACTAGGTTTTAAAAATCCTTATCTTATAGAAGACAAAATATCGTAATGAGCGAATCAAAAAAGTCTAAATTAATCGAACGCCTCAGTCACTTTCTTTTAAGAGGTCCTGAAGATCGCACACAGCTTTTTGAATTACTAAAATCATCATATGAAAAAAATCTACTAGATGCTGATTCACTTTCTATGATTGAAGGTGTCCTTCAGGTTTCGGAAATGCAAGTCAGAGATATTATGATTCCAAGATCACAAATGGATGTTATTGATATCTCTCATTCGCCTGAAAAATTTATTCCTTTTATCATAGCTACTGCTCACTCAAGGTTTCCTGTCATTGAAGATGACAAAAATGATGTTATCGGAATTTTACTCGCTAAGGATCTACTTAAATATTATGCCGGCAACGATTTTGAAATTAGAGATATGTTACGTCCTGCTGTATTTATCCCTGAATCCAAAAGACTAAATGTGCTTCTAAAAGAATTTAGAGGAAGTCGAAATCACATTGCGATCGTAGTAGATGAGTATGGTGGCGTTTCAGGGATGGTCACAATTGAAGATGTATTAGAACAAATTGTCGGTGAAATTGAAGATGAATTTGACTTTGATGAGACCGAAGACAATATTATTCAAGACAAAAATGGCCTCTACAGAGTAAAAGCATCAACTGAAATTGAAGACTTTAATGAATTTTTTAAGGTGAACTTTAGTAATGAAGAGTTTTCTACTATTGGCGGTTTAATTATTCATGCATTTGGTCATCTTCCAAAGCGAGACGAAAAAATTACCTTTCAGGGATTCAAAATTACAGTCCTAAGAGCTGATAGTCGTAAACTTTATTCTATTCTTCTTGAAATTGACACTCCCGATAATAACGTGTAATTTTTTGAACTAATCGACTTAATCTTTTTCATACAGGTTTAAGGAGTCTCCCATGAAAAACCATCTTTTAGCTATTCTTTTAATTTTATCACCCTCCCTATTTGCAAACGAATCTGATATTGATAAAAGTAAACTCCCTGTTGACGAAAAATCTTTCATCGAGGCTATCAGTCGCTTCAATAAGGATGAAATTCTCAAGGCGCTTGGGGAGCCAATGCACAGAGAAGATATTAAGATGAAATCTTCCGATGAGGTTGTGGCCTCTGTTTGGCAATATCATCACATTAATACTGCAGAGGATGGCAGTTATTATCCGGTGACTGAATTAGATTTTTTAGATGAGTTTGTTGAGACTGTTGTTTTTCAAAATAATAATGGGCAGCCTTCAGGTAGCCCTTCTCAGACATATAAAATTCAAAAGCCTTAATTACTTTTTTTAGGTTTTATTGATCATAATTCAGTACAATGGTCTTAAACGGCCTTTTGTATTTTGAATAAACACTACCTATCCTTTTATTTAGTTATTTCCTTTTTTCTCGGAGCGATATCAGTTCTGAGTTTTTCACCCTTTAATTACCACTTTATTTCACTCATTTCTTTGAGTGGTCTTTTTTTTATTTGGCATAAACTAAAACATGCAAAACAAGGGTTTTTATCAGGCCTTTTTTTTGGCTTAGGTTTGTTTGGCTTCGGCATTTCATGGATCTACATAAGTCTCAACACATATGGCGGCATGCCCTCATGGTTAGCATATTTAAGTACTTTTTTATTTTGCCTTTTCTTAGCTTTTTTTATTGGCATTGTAGGATGGATTTCTTTACATCGAAAATCGAGTCTTTTTTTAATTCCATTTTTCTGGACATTCTCTGAATGGATAAGAGGCTGGTTCTTAACTGGTTTTCCATGGCTTACCATGGGTTACTCACAAATACCCTCAGGGCCCCTTGCTGGATTTTTACCTGTCATAGGGATTTATGGAATCACTTTGATTCTCACTTCTTTAGCTTTAATTTTTAGCCTTCTATTGTTAGATAAAAATAAGCGTTCGCAATTTATCAAACTTAGTTTAATTTCATTCGTATTGGTATCTGGTCAATTTCTAAAATATATTGAATGGACTGATCCTGTTGGCGAACCTATATCTGTATCTCTTATTCAAGGCAATATCCCTCAAGATATTAAATGGCAAAAAGAAACTATTTTACAAACATTAAATACTTATCAAGCGCTTATTCAAAAAACAAAAGGTCAAATTATTCTTCTTCCAGAAACTGCCTTGCCTCTTCTCGTTGAATCTATCCCAACGACATTTAAAGAATCTATTTTAAGACATGCCACACAAGCGCAAAGTGAAGTGCTTATGGGCGCAATTGAGCGTCAAGGCACAAATTACTTTAATGTTGTATTTAATCTAAAGAGTGACTCATCACAAATTTATCGTAAATCACATTTAGTTCCATTCGGTGAATTCATACCCTTAAAATTTATTTTTCAATATATTTATACACATTATCTCAATATACCCATGAATGATTTATCAAGAGGAAGCTCACATCAAATACCTATGACTTTTGGAAATCAAAAAATTGCATTCAATATTTGTTATGAAGACGTTTTTGGTGAAGAGATTATTCAGGCCCTTCCTTCTGCAACACTTATAGCTAATGTGAGTAATGATGCATGGTATGGAAAATCTATTGCTGCTTACCAGCATTTACAATTTTCTCAAGCAAGGGCTATCGAAACAGGCAGAATGGTTATTCGATCAACAAATACTGGCGCTACAGCCATTATTAATGAGCATGGGTTTGTTAAAGCAGCACTCCCCGGATTTACTGAAGGCGTTCTCGAAGGGTCTGTGCAGGGATTCAAAAATGCAACACCATATGTTTCATTGGGTAATTGGCCCGTCATTACATTATGTTGTATTGCCCTTCTTGGTTGGTTTATGAGACATTCAAAACTTTTATCGATATTGAAAAAGAAGTAGAATGCTTCAATTAAAGATCAATTCATTATGCAATTAACCTTTCAAGACATCATTCTCAAACTTCAAAATTATTGGGCTAACCAAGGATGTGCCATTCTTCAGCCTTACGATATGGAAGTAGGAGCAGGCACTTCACATACAGCAACTTTTTTGAGATCACTAGGCCCTGAGCCATGGAAAGCTACTTATGTTCAACCAAGCCGACGTCCGAAAGATGGGCGCTATGGCAAAAATCCAAATAGACTTCAGCATTATTATCAACTTCAGGTTGTGCTCAAGCCTTCACCATTGGATATCTTAGAGCTTTATTTAGGCTCACTCAAAGCGCTAGGGTTTAATCTTGAGGAAAATGATATTCGCTTTGTTGAAGATGATTGGGAAAACCCAACGCTTGGTGCTTGGGGTTTAGGTTGGGAAGTATGGCTTAATGGAATGGAAATTACTCAATTCACTTATTTTCAACAAGTAGGTGGCATTGATTGCAAACCAATCACCGGAGAAATTACTTACGGACTCGAGAGACTTGCAATGTACATTCAAGGAGTCGATAACGTATACGACCTGACCTGGACCGATAGTTTAAAATATGGTGACGTCTATCTTCAAAATGAAATTGAACAAAGCGCATATAACTTTGAACATAGCGATGCTGACTTTCTATTCCAAGCTTTTACTGCCCAGCGGCGCATTCTTTCAATCTTTTAGATGCTAGAGGCTCTATTAGTATTACCGAAAGAGCAGAATATATAGGTCGCATTCGAAATCTAGCTAGAAATGTTGCGAACAGCTATCTTCTAAGCCGAGCAAATTTAGGCTTCCCCTTGGCAGATAAAAATCATGCAAAAGAAATTATTGATCAACTTAATGCAAAGAAGACTATTAAATCGTGAAGCTAGATAATCTTCTTATTGAGCTTTTGACAGAGGAATTGCCTCCAAAATCACAAAAACAGCTTGGTATAACATTTGCAAAGAATGTAAAAGAATTTCTTGTAAAACATCATCTCACAAATGAAGCGTCAGAAGATTCGATTTTTTCTACACCTAGAAGAATTGGTATCTACTTAAAGGATGTTAAGGATGAAGCTGCAAACCAAAATACATCTATCAAATTAATGCCATCATCGATTGGATTTGATGTGTCAGGAAAACCGACTGAAGCTTTATTAAAAAAATTACATGGGATTGGTTTGGATGAAAAAGCTGTAAATCTCATCGCTAAAAAAAATGAAAATAATAGTGAGATTTTATATATAAATAAAGATGTAGAAGGCGCAAAACTAAAGGATATTATTGCTGAATGCATTTCATCAAGCCTGGCACGCTTACCAATAAAAAAAATGATGTCTTATCAGCTCTCGGATGGTTGGACGACTGTGAACTTTGTTAGACCAGCTCATGGACTAATTATTCTTCATGGTGCCAATATCATTAAAACAAATGTTTTAGGTATCGAATCAAGCCGATCCACGCTCGGCCATCGATTTGAATCGAAAAAAGAAATAATTGAGATTCAACATGCTGATAAATACAAAGAACAAATGAAAATGGAAGGCAATGTCATTGTGTCTTTCGAAGAGAGAAAAACACTAATCAAAAATGGCTTACATAATAGAGCTGCTGATCTTTCCAATCAGCTCACTCCTATTAACGATGAAGATCTTCTTGAAGAAGTGACAGCACTCGTTGAATATCCAAATGTTTTAGTGGGTGAATTTGAATCTAAATTTCTTGAAGTGCCTCAAGAGT
This sequence comes from Methylophilaceae bacterium, assembly GCA_010031285.1. Taxonomy (GTDB): domain Bacteria; phylum Pseudomonadota; class Gammaproteobacteria; order Burkholderiales; family Methylophilaceae; genus Methylopumilus. The sequence continues at coordinate 9,502 of RHAY01000002.1, forward strand.
GCCTTATTTTAACTATGAAAGCTAATCAAAAATATTTTCCATTAGTTGATAAAAATAATAAACTTGCAAATCAATTTTTAATTGTTTCAAACATATCTCCGAAAAATACAAGCCTCATCATTCAAGGCAATGAAAAGGTGATCAGACCAAGATTATCGGATGCAGAATTTTTCTATACTCAAGATAAGAAAAAGCCTCTTAAAGATTACTTTTCACAACTTCAATATATTGTGTACCACAATAAACTTGGGACTCAATCAGAGAGATCTGAAAGGGTGAAAACGATTGCATCTCTCATTGTAAAAAATTTAAATCAATCTAAATTGCTCGACGCTGTATTGCTCGCATCCGACTTATCTAAAGCAGATTTATCTACCAATATGGTTGGTGAGTTCCCAGAACTTCAAGGAATTATGGGTAGATATTATGCGCTAAATGAAAAAATTTCAGAGGACGTAGCATTTGCGATTGAAGATCATTATAAGCCAAGATTTTCTGGTGACACACTTCCAAGAAACTCTATAGGTGATATCGTCGCAATTGCCGACAAAATTGAAACCTTAATAGGTTTATTTAGTATTGGCGAAAAACCCACAGGCGATAAAGATCCTTTTGCGCTGAGACGTCAAGTTATTGGAATCATTCGCATCTTAACTGAAAAAAATATCGGCCTAAATTTAAATACAATCATATCTGACGCTATTAAGGCAACCAAATTAACTGAATCTAAAGACCTTCATTCTTTCATCTTCGATCGAATTTCTAATTTTTTCAAAGATCAAGGTTATGCTGCTCTTGATATCGAGGCTGTGCTTGCTATTGACTCAGGACTGATTAGTGAGATTCCTAAAAGATTGAATGCAATCAAAGAATTTTCAAAGCTTCCCGAGTCTAAAGATCTAGCATCAGCAAACAAAAGAGTTGGGAATATTCTTAAAAAAGCAAATTTTAAATCTGCATTAAAAGTTAATCCGGCTTTACTAAAAGATATAGCCGAAGTTAATTTATATAAAACATTAGATTTAGTGGATGCTAATGCGAGAAAAGAATATCTAGCAAATAATTACTCAGGTTCATTAAAATTACTTTGCGAACTTAAAACCCCAATTGATCAATTTTTTAACGACGTCATGGTGAATGTGGAGGATGAACAACTTAAGATGAATCGTCTTACTCTTCTCGAAAAACTTTACTCGGCAATGAATTTAGTTGCTGATTTATCTAAACTCTCATCTTAGATTATGAAATTAGTCATTCTGGATAGAGATGGCGTAATTAATGAAGATAGCGTGAATTTTATTAAAACGCCTAATGAATGGATTCCAATTCAAGACAGTCTCGAGTCAATTGCGCTTTTAAACCAGTCTGGTTTTAAAGTTGTGATAGCAACTAACCAATCAGGAATTAGCCGAGGCCTATTTGATGTATCAATACTCAATCTTATTCATGAAAAAATGTTTAAATTACTCTCTCAACAAGGTGGTCATATTGATGCTATCTTTTTTTGCCCCCATAGAGCAGAAGAGAATTGCGAATGCCGCAAACCAAAACCAGGCATGTTAAAAGAAATTGCTCATAGATTCGCGATTGATTTAAAAAAAGTGCCAGCGATAGGTGATTCTCTAAGAGATCTTCAAGCATTTGATGCAGTGGGTGCCCAGCCCATACTTGTTAAAACAGGTAAGGGCGAAGAGACGTTTGACAAAGGTGGACTTCCTAAAAATACCTGGATCTGCGAAAATCTCGCCGAGGCGACACAAAGAATTATTGCGGAGTACGCTTAACTAGAATAATGCTTTATTTAAGATCCATTATTTTTCTTATTGGTATGTGGATTTTTACTATTCCATTCACCTTAGCATCCCTTCTTACATTTCCGTTTCCACCTATTACACGATATAAATTTATTTCAATTTGGGCAAAAACAATGCTATATTGGCTTCGAATTTCCTGTAATCTAAATTTTGTTGTCAAAGGGGAGCAAAACATAGGTTCTACAGCATCGATTGTACTTTCAAAACATCAATCAGCATGGGAAACGCTTGCTTTTCAGAAAATCTTTCCCCCGCAAGTTTGGGTTCTTAAACAAGAATTATTGTGGGTTCCATTTTTCGGATGGGGCTTAGCTATGACTTCCCCAATCGCCATTAATCGCAAAGCAGGACGAAAATCTCTAGAACAAATTCTTATCCAAGGTCTTGATCGACTTAAAAAAGGTTTTTGGATTGTTATGTTTCCTGAAGGCACGCGAACACAGCCAGGACAAAGAGGTAAATACCATATTGGTGGGGCTTGGGTTGCTTCAAAAACAAATACCAAAGTGATACCCGTTGCTCATAATGCAGGTTTATTCTGGCCAAAAAATTCAATTCTTAAAAAACCTGGAACCATTCAAGTAAGTATCGGTGAACCTATTGATGTTAAAAATAAAGCGCCTGATGAAATTATTAAGCTTACTGAAAATTGGATTGAAAAAGAGGTATTGCATTTAAATGATTAATTTAAAGCCAACCAATCTTGAGCTATTTTTACCTAGCGGTAAAAAAATTAAATATCTCCTAAAAAGAAGAAATCGAAGAACGATTGGCTTGAAAGTTGATCATGATGGACTTGTTATTCACGCGCCAATTCTTATTCCTAGATCTCGTATTGAAGAACTTATTGCGCCAAAACTTGACTGGATTCAAGAAAAACTTTCCCTTCAATTAAGCAAGAAAAAGAAAATTAATTGGAAAACAGGTGAATTAATTCATATTTTAGGAAATAAAGTGATTCTCAGCCTTAAGGCAAGTAGAACAAATTCTGTGCTTCAAGACAAAGATATATTGCATGTCGACACAAATCGTATTAATGATCAAATCCACTCTGCAAAACTTGTATCCAAATGGCTAAAAGACAAAGCATTGAAAGATTTTGTTCGCAGGGTGGAAGTGTTTAGCGTGAAATTGAATGTTCATCCCTCTAATGTGTACTTATCAAATGCAAAGTCTCGATGGGGAAGTTGTAATTCAAAAAAAGAGATAAGACTTAATTGGAGACTCATTCAAGCGCCGCCACATATTATTAATTATGTGATCTGCCATGAGCTAGCTCACTTGAGAGAAATGAATCATTCGAATCGTTTTTGGGAAGAAGTAGAAAAAGTACTTCCTGAATATCGCTCATCAGAAAAAGAACTTAAAACACTATCAAGCGACTTATACCTAATTGGTTAAATAAGTTTTTCGAGGTCGCTCGCTATATCTTCAGGTTTTTCTCCATAACTTATGTGAAGTTTAACGTTCCCGTTCTTATCAATCACATATAAACCTGCACTGTGATCAATCGTATAGCCTGCCTTACTGCCATCATTCACTTTATTATAAAAAATCTTAAATTGAGTTGTGACTTTATCTATTTCCCTCTCTGAACCAGTAAGACCAAGAAAAGAGCTATTAAATGTCGGAATAAATTTTTTCAAAACGTCCTCAGTATCGCGAGCCGGATCTAGAGTAATAAAAATAACTTGTATGCCCGAAGCCTTCTCCTTGAGGAGATTCATTGTTTTTTTAAGATCAGTCATGGTTGTCGGACATATATCAGGACAATGTGTAAATCCAAAAAAAAGCACAACAACCTTTCCTCTAAAGTCTTCTAGTGTCCTTAAGCGTCCATTGAAATCTCTTAATTTAAAAGACGTATCCATATGCGCTGAGCTTATATCAGTCCCTACAAAACTCTGATCTTGTATCTTTTGACAAGAGACAAGACAAATGAAGATTAAACATAAAAGTGCAATTTTTTTCATAATATATTTCTCAATAAAAGCGATTCATTTTATCATGTTAATAAATGGCAATAAGCCCAGAAGAAAGCTAACAAAGATTTACCAATTTTAAGGATAACTATGGCAATCCCAACATCAATGGAAGACCGTGACGGACACATTTGGTTTGATAATAAAATGACGCCTTGGCGCGAAGCAAAGACTCATGTGCTCACTCACACACTTCATTATGGTATGGGTGTCTTTGAAGGAGTAAGGGCCTACAAAACAAGTAACGGCACTGCTATTTTCAGACTTAAAGAACATACAAATAGACTCTTTAATTCTGCCCATATTCTTGGGATGAAAATGCCTTATGACAAAAATGTCATTATGGATGCTCATAAGCAAGCTGTTAAAGAAAACAAACTAGAGTCTGCTTATATTAGACCCATGGCATTTTATGGTGCTGAAGCGATGGGTATCTCAGCAAAAACCTTATCCACACATGTTATTGTTGCAGCGTGGGAATGGGGCGCTTATATGGGTAAGGAGGCTCTTGAAACTGGCATTCGCGTAAAAACATCTTCCTTTTCAAGACATCATGTCAATATCACCATGTGTAAAGCTAAAGCAAATGGTAACTACATGAACTCAATCCTAGCCCATCAAGAAGCGAATCAAGATGGCTATGATGAAGCCTTACTCCTCGATGTTAACGGCTTTGTTACTGAAGGTTCAGGTGAAAATATATTTATTGTGAAACATAACAAATTAATTACGCCTGACCTCACAAGCGCATTAGAAGGCATCACTCGCGATACAATCATTCAGATTGCTAATGACTTAAAAATACCAGTGATCGAAAAAAGAATTACGCGAGATGAGGTTTATACTGCAGATGAAGCATTTTTCACAGGTACAGCAGCTGAAGTAACGCCGATTAGAGAATTGGATAGAAGGGTGATCGGCAAAGGTCATCGCGGAGACGTTACTAAGGAATTACAAAGTATTTATTTTGATGCTGTAACAGGAAAATCAAAAAAATATGCAGATTGGCTAACTTACGTTTAAAACATGAACAATAAAATTATAAATGTAGATCAAAAAAATCTCCCTTTATTTTGTCCCACCCAAAAAGAAAATTTATTTTCATCTCACCCAAGAGTATTTTTGGATATTACTAAAACGGGAGTAGTGTCATGCCCTTATTGTGGTACAACATATAAACTAAAATAAATTAAATCCAAAGACCTTTGTAATAAAAGCTTTTTGAATCACCGCCCCAGAGTCTTGCAATAACATTAACTGCATTTTGATCTAAGCTATTAGTCCAAAAATGAGTTGTCCCTAGCGTGGTATCTTGATTTTGTAAGTGTTTTTCTATTAATACATGTTTTAAATAATTTGCTACAGCATCTCCTGTCTCTATAATCTTAATATGGTCTGGTATTAATTTCTGAATCACAGGTTTTATAAAAGAATAGTGCGTACACCCTAATACCAATGTATCAATATCTTCTTTTAAAAGAGGGTCAATGTATTTTTTTAATAGCGCGACAAGTGCTTTGCTCTCCAAATCACCCTGTTCAATAAGTTCAACTAAACCAAAACATGGCTGTGTAATAAAATGAATATCATTGCCATGATGCTCTAATAACGCTGAAAATTTCGCACTCAATAAAGTACCTGAAGTAGCTAATACCCCGACCACTTTATTTTTTGACATTAACGATGCAGGCTTAACCGCTGGCTCCATACCTATAATGGGGTAATTAAACTTATCTCTAACTATCTGAATTGATGCGGCTGTGGCTGTATTACAAGCTATAACTACAGATTTTACTTGTTGTTTATTTAAAAAATCAAAGACAGTTAAAACGCGACGTGTAATTTCTTCATTTGATTTTTCTCCATAAGGTGCAAACTTTGAGTCTGCAACATAGATTAAATTTTCGTGAGGCAGATGCGTTCTTATACACTTAAGCACCGAAATACCTCCAACTCCAGAGTCAATCACACCAATAGGATTATTTTGAGATGCAGCCATGAGCTTAATATAAGTTTTATTCAAATCTAAATATAGATGATAGTAAGCTTAATGTACAATAGATTGGAAAGGAAAATCATGGGTTACCGTTTATCAAAAATATTCACTAGGAATGGCGACAAAGGAACTACCGGCTTGGGCGACGGCTCAAAAACAAAGAAATTTAGTGATCGCATAGTTGCGCTGGGCGCAATAGATGAACTTAATTCAATGATTGGCCTAATGCTTACCGAAAATCTTCCACCTAAAATTAAAAAAATTTTGACTGTCATACAACATCATTTATTCAATCTGGGTGGTGAAATCTCAATGCCTGGTCATAAAATTATCCAAAAAAATGATGTCCTCGAATTGGAAGAAATTATCACTTCTTACAATAAAGACTTGCCCCCTTTGAAAGAATTTATTCTTCCAGGAGGTTCGAGGGCTGCAGCATTTTGCCACATGGCAAGAACTATTTGCAGAAGAGCTGAGCAAACGGTATTTAAGCTTAACTCTAAAGATACGATTAATACTTTCTCACTTCAGTATATAAATCGACTTTCAGATTTACTGTTTGTATTAGCCAGAGTAATTAACAAGCACAAGAAAGTTAAAGATGTTTTTTGGAAAAAAAATATTCGTTAACATAGACTTCCATTAATGTCATCCGCTGCTCCTATTCTAAAATCCTTTTTTAAAAAATTTAAAAAAACTAAAAAATCTAATTTTGAAATTGATTTTAAAAAAATCGATATTAGCCTTATTAGTTTGCACGCAATAAAAACTATAAAGGTTTTAGAAGAGAACGGCTTTGAAGCTTATCTTGTGGGTGGCGCTGTTCGAGATCTCCTTTTTGGAATTAAACCTAAAGATTTTGATGTGGTTACAAACGCCACCCCCGATCAAATACATCATTTATTTAAACGCTCCAGAATGATTGGAAGGCGCTTTCAACTAGTGCATGTCATTTACGGGCGAGAAGTGATTGAAGTTTCTACATACCGCTCTCAGCAAAAAGAAATTCCTCAAGCTGACGGCTCAGTGATTAAAGACGATAACCACTTTGGCACCATAGAAGAGGATGCGATGCGAAGGGACTTTACCATCAATGCGATGTTTTATAGTCCAACCAATCATAAACTTGTCGATTTTCATGACGGACTTGAAGATCTTAAGCATGGCATTATTCGGATTATTGGTGATCCAGAAAAGCGCTATCTAGAAGATCCGATTCGCATATTAAGAGCATTTCGTGTTTGTGCAAAACTTAATATGTCTCTTAATAGTGCCTCAAGAAGCCCTATCAAAAAAATTGTACCCTTACTTCATGATATTCCACATTCAAGACTATTTGATGAGGTCATTAAATTTTTCTTAACGGGTCACGCACTTAATAGCTATAAAGTCCTATGCGAGGAAAATATTTACTCACAGTTTTTTTTATCGCCAGAGACTGAATCAAAAAAAATTGATCTTTTTATCTCAAATGGTCTTAAAAATACAGACTTAAGAATTAATCAAGATAAATCTTGTAATCCAAGCTTCTTATTTTCATTTTTGCTATGGCATCAAGTTCATCAATTGTGGGATCAATATAAAATTGAGCTTAAACACTCTATTGCGGGTCTTAACCAAGCTATTGATGAAGTCATCGAAAAACAAATTAAACTCTTTCCGATTCATAAACGCTTCACCATTACTATGAAGGAAATATGGCGATTACAACCCCGTTTTGAAAATCAATCTCCAAAAAAAATATATCGATTATTACTTCATCCAAGATTTAGAGCCGCTTATGATTTTATGTTATTGAGATGTCAATCTAACGAGCTCGACCAGAGTATTGGTTCATGGTGGACAAATTTTATTGATGCTGATCATCATGAAAAATCATTGATGGTCAAAGAGCTTTCCCGTAAATAATTTAAAATGAGCGTTCGAGCTTACATTGGCATAGGAAGTAATCTTCTAAATCCGCTGAATCAGGTAATTACTGCATTCAATGAAATTGGAAGTATGCCTAAAAGTAAACTTATAATGAAATCAAGTTGCTATTCCAGCTCGCCTTTAGGTTATAAAGATCAACCTGATTTTATAAATGCAGTCGTTTTGATTGAAACAGAACTCAGCCCACATGAGCTCTTATCTGAACTTCAGAAGATTGAACAATTGCATAAAAGAGAGCGTTCATTTCCAAATGCACCGAGAACTCTCGACTTAGATATCCTTCTTTTTGGCGATATAAGGCTAAATAGTCCAAAACTTACTATTCCTCACCCGAGAATGCATGAGCGAGCTTTTGTGATTTTCCCGCTCCAAGAAATTGATATAAATATTACTATTCCCCTTATAGGAGATATCGCTAAAATAGCCAAAGAGCTTGATCCCAAAATTGCCAAGCGTATCACTTTATGAATATTTTTGATAAATTTCCTTATATTGTCGTTGAGGGGCCAATTGGCTCGGGAAAATCCACGCTCGCAAAAATTTTAGCTGATCGATTTTCAGTAAACTTTCTAAGTGAAAAAGCTGAAAAAAATCCCTTTTTGCCGAAATTCTATGAAGATATGAAGCGTCATGCCTTATCTACTCAATTATTTTTTCTTTTCCAAAGAGCTGATCAAATAAAAAAAATTGGGCAAAAAGATATGTTTAAGGAATCAACCATTGCAGACTTTTTTCTTGAAAAAGATCCTATCTTTGCAAAAATTAATTTAGATGAGGAAGAATTTAATCTCTACCATCAAATCTATTCATTTTTACAACTGAAAGCACCTAAACCGGATCTCATTATTTACATTCAAACATCAATAGAAACCTTAGAAAAAAGAATTAAAGAAAGAAACATTGATTTTGAAATAGATATTTCAACTGAATACCTTGAAACTATTGCAGAGTCATATAGTCAATTTTTTCATAGCTATGACCACTCACCTGTTTTAATTCTTAATAATGAAAATTTAAACATCCTAAAAGATAAAAATGCTATTGATCTTTTAATTCAACGAATCATGAATATCAAAAGTAATCGAGAGTTTTTTAATCCCCAGCTTTTATGAATCTAACGTCGCTTAAATCCATGAAAAATGGTGATAAAAAAATTACCATGCTGACTTGCTACGATGCTTCATTTGCAAAAATATTAGAATCAATAAATGTAGATGCTCTTTTAGTAGGTGATTCTTTAGGGATGTTTATTAAGGGCGATATTAATACACACAATGTGTCATTAAATGACATGATTTATCATACTCGCGCGGTTGCTCGTGGAGCTAAATCAACTTTCATTATAAGTGATCTGCCCATTCACACTTATGAGAACAATCATCTTGCTTATGAAAGCGCTCTAGCACTCATTAAAGTTGGAGCAAGTATGGTCAAGCTTGAAGGTGGAGCATCAATAGCTCCTGTCGTTCAGCACCTAAAAGCAAAAGATATTAATGTCTGTGGGCATATTGGATTTATGCCGCAATTTACTCAAGGCATGAATCATACTCAAATTGAGGATGCAATGAAAAAAGCTTTAGAAACTATTATTGAAGATGCAAGCGAGCTTGAAAGATCTGGAGTTGATATGTTGGTTCTCTCTTCGATACCTGAAAGTATTGCAAAAAAAATCACGCAAACAATATCAATTCCCACTATTGGATTCCATTCAGGCAAAGCCTGTGACGGTGAAGTTTTTATTTTGTATGACTTATTAATGAATTCAGATACATCCCATGATCTTTATTTAAATGATTCGCTCCAACCAAATAAGTCTATTAATGTGAAAGATCTCCTTCTAAAATCCATCAAAAATCACTCCTAAAAATGCGTGTCGTTCATACACAAACTGAATTAATCGAAGCCTTAAAAATATTAACCCATATAGCATTTGTTCCCACTATGGGAAATCTTCATGAAGGGCATCTCAAACTTATTGAAGAGGCATTAAAAAAAACAAAACATGTCGTAGTCAGTATCTTTATTAATCCACTTCAATTTAATTCAAAAGACGATTTTATAAACTATCCGCGCACATTGGATGAAGATTTGTTGATGTTGCAAAAATTAGATGTGCCATTGGTATTTGCGCCATCTAAAGAAGATATTCTAGAGCCTTCACAAACCATTGAAATTCAACTACCTGATATTGCGAATGATTTATGTGGAAAATTTAGACCGGGCCATTTTAATGGTGTCGCTACCATTGTCTGTAAATTATTTAATCTGATACAGCCTGAATTAGCTTTCTTTGGAAAAAAAGACTTTCAGCAGCTATTTCTAATCAAAGAATTAGTAAATCAGCTTAGCTACCCTATTCATATCATAGGCATCGATACAGTTCGAGATAAAGATGGCCTAGCTAAGAGCTCAAGAAATAATTTACTCTCAGAAGAAAACAGAAAAAAAGCTTCTCAATTATTTAAACTCATGCATGAAATGAAGGATAAAGCCATGCAAAAAACTTCTTCGTTTAAGGAAATCGAAGAGGATGCCGTCAGCTTATTAAATGCTTCCGGGTGGAGGGTCGATTATTTAACCATTCGCTCAGCGCAATCACTTAAAACTCCAGTTTTTAATGAAAATCAAATGGTTATTTTAGGGGCTGCCACTCTAGGATCTGTCCGCCTTATTGATAACATTGAATTTTGCATCCAGGATTGAACTGGCTATAATAGGACTTCCTTTAGATCTAGTTTTGAAGTCCTAAATATGCAAAGAATCATGCTCAAATCTAAGCTTCATCGTGTTCAAGTGACACATTCTGAACTTGAATATGAAGGTTCATGCGCGATTGATGAAACCTTGCTTGAAGCTGCCCAAATTAGAGAGTACGAACAAATTGCTATCTACAATATTACGAATGGCGAACGTTTTACTACTTATGCTATTAAAGCGCAAAGAAATTCGGGTGTTATTTCTATTAACGGAGCAGCCGCTCACAAAGCTAATCCTGGCGATCTCATCATTATTGCCACCTATGGAAATTACTCAGAGCTAGAGCTTGAAAAATATAAGCCTGCTCTTGTTTACGTTAATGAAAAAAATCAAATTATTGCAAAAAAAGACTCTATTCAGATTCAAGCTGCTTAATTATCGATGACTTTGAACGATATTAAAAAAGCTGTAGTTGAAGCGCTTGAAGACATCAAGGCTTTTGATATAGAAGTCATTGATGTAAGAAAAATGACAACTGTGACAAGTTTTATGGTGATTGCGAGCGCCAACTCAATCAGACAGACAAAAGCACTTGCACATAATGTTTGCGAAAAAATGAAATCAATGGATGTGCATATCAATGGTGTGGAAGGTGAAAAAGAAGGTGAATGGGTTCTTGTAGATATAGATGATGTGATTGTTCATATTATGCTTCCTACCACCCGAGCCTATTACAACCTCGAGCAGTTATGGATCGAGCCTCCTAAAAAACAATCCACTAAAAAAATTAGTTCGCTTCATTGAAAATTAAAATCATTTCAATTGGCAATAAAATGCCAAGCTGGATTAACGAGGCTTTTGATAGTTATATTTCAAAACTTGATCGCGATTTTTCTACTCAGCTTATAGAAATCAAACCTGAAAAAAAATTTGACTCTGTAGAGCAAAAAAAATTGGGTGAGGCCGAAAAAATTTTATCTCATCTTGATAAAGAATTTTTAATTGTGCTTGATGAAAAAGGTGTTCAATTCTCATCACAGGAGTTTGCTCAAAAATTAGAGCATTGGTCCGAACATTTTAAACACATCGCTTTTATTATTGGTGGCGCAGATGGCATTCATGAAAATATTCTTCACAAAGCTAATCTTACATGGAGCCTCTCTAAATCAACTTTTCCCCATGCATTTGTGAGAGTCTTAATTGCAGAACAACTATATCGAGCACACTCGATTTTAGAAAATCACCCTTATCATCGTGAATAAAAAACACAACAATTCACTCGTTTGGTTTAGAAGAGATTTACGTGATTACGATCATGCCGCTTTATCTCATGCACTGCAAGAATCTAACCATGTTTTTTGTATTTTTATTTTTGATAAAGAAATTTTAAATGCTTTAAAACATAAAGAAGACAGGCGCGTTGAATTTATTTGGGAGAGTGTTAAAGAACTTAAAGGAAGTCTTAGAGAGAAAAAATCTGATTTAATTGTCACACATGATCTAGCTTCTAACGCTATTTCTCGGGCAATTGATGAATTTAAAATTGATGCAATCTATGCCAATAGAGATTATGAGCCACACGCTATTAAGCGAGATGAAGCAATAAAAAACCTTGCTATCAAAAAAAATGTTGCATTTTATGATTTTAAAGATCAGGTCGTTTTTGAAAAAAATGAAATTCTCACTGCCCTCGACAAACCTTATACCGTTTTTACGCCATACAAAAATAATTACTTAAAAAAACTTAACCAAATCACCCTTCCTCGTTTTGATATTGAACCCTTTATCAAAAATCTTGCTCAATTTAAATCTGAACCTCTGCTCTCTCTTAAAGATATGGGGTTTCAAACAACCAATCTCCATGATATTAAAATTCATACAGGCATGAAGGGAGGTAAATTACTCGTCGAAGACTTTAAAGAGAGGATGAGTCTTTATAAAAAAACACGAGATTTTCCTGCAATTAAAGGCGTTTCATACCTATCTGTCCATTTGCGATTTGGCACAGTCTCCATCAGACAACTTTTTCGTTTAGCTTTAGAGTCTTTTAATGAAGGTAGTGAAAGTTGGCTCAATGAACTGATCTGGCGCGAATTTTATTTTCAAATTTTATTTCATCGCCCTGATGTGGCGTTTGGCAAAGCCTTTAAAAAAGAATATGAATTAATCGCTTTTGAAAATAATCCTGATTATTTTAAGGCATGGACTGAGGGAAAAACAGGCTACCCTATTGTAGATGCCGCAATGAGGCAGCTTAACCAAACGGGTTTTATGCATAACAGACTTCGAATGATTGCAGCTTCTTTTTTAGTCAAAGATTTACTTGTCGATTGGCGATGGGGTGAGGCTTATTTTGCTGAAAAATTGATTGATTTCGACTTAAGCGCTAATAATGGGGGCTGGCAATGGGCAGCTTCTACAGGATGTGATGCTCAGCCATGGTTTAGAATTTTCAATCCAATGACGCAATCTTTAAGGTTCGATCCTCAAGGGAAGTTTATTAAGAAATATATCCCAGAACTTTATAGCCTCGATAATGATGAGATTCATGCCCCGTGGCTTAGTCAAAAAACTCAAAAAATTGACTATCCTAAGCCCATTGTTGATCATGCATCGCAAAGAATTAAGGCTTTGGCTCTCTACAAATCGGTCAAAAGCTAATATGTTGTTTTTATACAACATAAAAAGCCCTTGAGCCTTTATTTTCAGTAAGTTATAGACAAAAAAACAACATTCATAGATAATTTGGCTAACCTTTATGAAACACATACTCATGAGAAAACACTTCTACAAATTTTTCGTCGCAATCCTAGTCACTTTTTTCATGTTTGGTTGTGCCTCACAACAAAATAAAGATCCTCTTGAAGGCCTTAATCGTTCGGTTTATAAATTTAATGATGTCGTTGATAAGGTTGCTTTAAAACCAGTAGCCCAAGGTTACCAAGCAATAACACCATCACCTATTCAAACAGGTGTAAATAATTTCTTTAAGAACATTCGTGATGTCGTAACGCTTGTAAACGAACTCTTCCAATTTAAATTTAAACAAGCTGCTAACACAACAGGTCGCGTGGCTGTAAATACAACCGTTGGAGTCCTTGGTATATTTGATGTTCATTCAAAATCTGGTGGCGTGCGCACTAAAGAAGACTTCGGTCAAACTCTTGGTTATTATGGCTTTGATAGTGGTGCCTATCTGGTACTTCCTCTTCTTGGTCCATCGAGCACAAGAGATGGTATTGGTTTCATAACTGATGCAGTTTTCTTCGACCCAATTGGCTACATCAATGATGATACCGCTAGATGGACTACAATCGCAATTGCTGTAGTTGATAAGCGTGCAGACCTAATGGATGATATTGACATTCGAGATAAAGCCTT
>RHAY01000011.1 GCA_010031285.1 Methylophilaceae bacterium
TTTTTTGACAATAAAAATAGAGCCTAATGAAAATAAAAATGGAATGAGGCGAGGCCACCAATCATTGACACCGAAGATAAGCCAACCTAAGTTAATTAGCCAAAATAAAAGTGGCGGTTTATGGCTATATGGTAAATGATTCAGATGTGGTACTAAATAGTCATGATGAAGCCACATATCCCATGCAACTGATAAATACCGTGTTTCATCGGGTGGAATGTAGTGACGACCTGCGATAGTGACGCCAAAAATCAAAACCGAAATAACGATAATAATAAAATTAAATTGATTTTTTTTTGGCATGGATATGATTTTCATGTTGGCTCAATTATATCAGCCATCATGAAAATCAAAGTTGAATTCGCTTAGAACTCGTACTCGAGCTGCATTCTAAAAGTCTGATTTGGTGCGGCTTCGCTTAAACCATAGAGTACAGCTGCATTATATTTAATCTTAGCTAGGTTATCTAACCCGATTTTTCCAAAAACAGCTGGCCCCCAACGATGATTTTGAAGATTACTTTGCTTCCAATTATCCCATTCACCAACTTCACCAAAGCCTTGAATACCAAATTCAAATTCTTTTCTGTAACGATATTTTGTTTGAAATTGATAGCCCATTTCAGTTACTGCATTCTCTGAAGCTGGTCCAAACTTACGCTTAAATAATAAATTCCCATTGATTTGAAATGAATCAATTGAAGTTTGTAATAATGGGCCTAATTTTAATTGGTAAGGATGGTTTTTTTCGATAGGAAATTCTAATTCTTGAATCATGCCTACTTCAAATCGATATTTACCTGTTTCAGTAAATTGAAATCTGTTTTCCCATTCAATTTGAGGTTGTTTGTCTGCACCCTCTTTTTCATGTTTCGCATAAATTTCTGTAAACCAGTAGTCTGTTGGCGTAAATCCGTACCCTAATTTACTCACAGTTGTTCTCTCACCAGATTGACTCTTAGATGTTCCAAATTTAAAATCAATCTCGCGCTCCCCCTTTGTCACCACTGGGTAATACATGTAATCAGCTGGCCCCGCAAGAGCGTTGACTGATAAGAAAATTCCAAAAATAGCTAAAAATTTTGTTTTATTTAACAATTATTTCTCCATGAGCTGTTTTAGGATTTAATTCACCATGAAATTTATAAATTCCTGGTTTCAAAGGTCCAATATATAAATCAGTCGTTGAATTTGCCGGCACAATTTTTTCTCGTGCTAAATCATAACTTTCAAATTCCTCGGGAGTGTTATCTTTATTAGTCATAATGAGCTTTATCTTTTTATCGGCTGGAATTTCAATAGTGCTTGGTTTCATTTGATGGTTTTCAATCACCAAAACAACTTCTTCGTCACCTGCAAGCGCTATCCCTGACATCAATAATCCGGCCACAACTAAAAATTTCTTCATATTTTTCTTAAGCTTTCTAAATGAGAATGATTATCATTATAAACTAAATATTTTCATAATGTCAAAAAAATTTACATAAAAATAAAAAAGCCACTTAATAAAGTGGCTTTTTTGAAAGCATTTAAAAATTTAATCTCTATCTATATTATCTTCAACTACAGTTGCTAATTCTGCATCGCATTCTATTTCCCAGTGTTTTCCATCAGCCCCTTGAATATCAATATCAAAGATAGGGCGACCATCTTCTGTTTCCATTTCAATTTCTATAATAGCGCCGGGGTGTTTGACTAATGCGGTCTTCATACAAGAGCTCATGACTTCGTTATGTTTTTTTATGTCAACAATTGTAGGTCTATTATCATGTTTATAGCCTTTACCAAATATTAAAACAGCGCCTACCAGTCCTGCAACAAGAAGAGCTGCCACTAATGCTAAATACTTTTTCAAAATACACTCCTCAAACTAGAAATAGATTTTATTCAAAAAAATTTAATAGTTCTTACTTAGTTTATTAAGGATTTTTTTCCTACGTACTGTTTACCCTGATTATCAACAGCAACAACTTTTAAATCACCTTTAATTTTTTGTGTATCAAAGATAAAAAAGGGATTTTCAGCAGTACTGCCACCTCCAAATTCAGCACTCCAAATTTCTTTTTCATCATCAGTTACACTCACTGAATTTAAATGCCACTCAGGCAAAATATAAAGTCCTGTGTAATTACTTAGGTTAGCTTGGAACCCATTGTGTTGAGGATGTTTAATAAAAATAGAAGCTCTATTGTCAGTGTTTAAAATTTTCATTTTTCCCACTTCTTTTAATACGGCATCTGCATCATAAGTGACACCTGCTGAACAACCCCCTGCAGATCGGATTGCTACTTGATTATAGAAAAATTTACCATTTTCATCTTCGGCAATCACATCGACGTAACTGTCTTGCTCCATACGAATATGGGTTTCAAATGTGAATGGTGCAACTTTAGGATGCATCGTAAGCGCTAGAGAGCCAATACCAGGAAGCTGATGAGGATTGCCTTCCACCACCACTGAGATATTTTTATATTTTTTGTTTGCTGTAAATTTAAATGGCACCTGAGTTCCATCAAGCGCTCTTTTAGCTACATCAAAAGTAATATCCTCTGATTTTGTAAGTACTTTACCTTTAAAGTATTTATCGATAACGCCATCGAGAAGGTTTGGCGTTTCAGCATAAACACTGAAATTTATAAAAATGCTTAATAAAATTGCCGAAATAATTAAATAAGTCTTTTTCATGTTTTTACCGCCTTAAATTTTGAAGATATATCAATTAATATGATGCTCTCAGATTTACAAAAGTTCAAGATAACACCCTACCTATTTACCTCGATATCTTGGCTTTATCAACTTAAGATGAATATCACTAATGGCTTTTTCTTTGAACCCACCCTCGCAATAAGATAAGTAAAAATGCCACATACGAATGAAAGCATCATCAAATCCTAGAGCTTTCACCTCTTTTATATGCTTAAAGAAGGCCTTTCTCCACAAAGCCAATGTTCTTACATAATGCTCACCAATATCTCGAATACTATAAATTTTTAGATCTGATGACTGAGTCATACTATTTTGCAATGCAGTGATAGATGGAATACAGCTACCTGGAAAAATATAACGCTGAATAAAATCAACTGATTGTTTCGCTCTCTCGTAACGCTGATCAGCAATTGTAATCGTTTGAATGAGAGCTAGGCCATCTGGCTTTAATAAATCACTACAAACTTTAAAATAAGTATCGTAATACTGGTAGCCCACTGCCTCTAACATTTCGATAGATACTAATTTGTCATATTGACCTTTTAAGTGCCGATAGTCTGTTAATAACACAGTAATTTTGTGTGATAACTTTAAATCCTTAATTTTTTGTTTTACATATTTATATTGTTCTTTTGAAATGGTTGTTGTGGTAACTTTACATCCGTAATGTTGTGTTGCGTAAATTGCAAATCCACCCCAACCAGAGCCGATTTCAATCACATGATCTTGAGAAGTAAGTTCTAATCCCTGACATATAGTCTCTAATTTATAAATAGATCCTTTATAAAGCGAATCATGACGGTTTTTAAAAACGGCAGATGAATACATCATGGTCGAATCTAAAAATAATGAAAAGAAGTCATTACCCAAATCATAATGTTTAGAAATATTGATTTGACTTCCTTTGATTGAATTTTGATTTAAATAATGAAGGCATTTAAGAAGTGGTTTTAGAAAAATATTAAATAACCCTTCTAATTGATCCATGGCATCTTGATTAATGGCCATAATGCGAATTAATTTTGTTAAGTCACTGACAGACCAAAACTTTTGCATAAATGCCTCGCTCGCTCCGATCGAGCCGCCAAATGCCAAAGCACCATAAAATCGTGGGTCATGAACCATAATTACGACATTTAATTTTCCTTTTTTTCCAAATGAGATTTTCTTGGTCCCTTCCATAATAGCAATATGACCATTTTTGATTTTTCTTAATTGACTAAAAACAAGTGATCTAGCAAGTCGATATAAAAGATTTTTCATGAGCTTTTAAGGATGCGAAAAAAAAGGGACACGTTTAAATTTTAAACATAAAGCATTCCAATAAATAGCGATAATTGTTTTAAAGGTTTCAGGTGGAAATTTTAATAACAAACGATTAAGGGATTGGCTATGAAAAGCCTTTCTGTGAAGCTGCAGCGATGCATTAAAAATAAATTCTTGTTTATGTATATTATTCATGGAAACTACGATCTTTTCTCCCGGCTCACTAAATATCCACTCATATTTAATATTCATAGGCATAAATGGTGACACATGAAAATTCTTTTTAAAATCGAAGGATTTCATTGATTGATGAAGTCCACGGCAATCATGCACATAAGCATAATTTTCATTCCAAGGTGTATTCGTGATATGAGAGACAATCACTTCTAATTTATTTTTAGTATTAAAACAATAATAAAAACTCACAGGATTAAAACAATACCCAAAGTATCGAGGGCTTGTTAAAACAAATATTTTTCCATGGTGATTGAAATTGAGATTCTTCTTAATTTCATCTTGTATAGATTTTTTTAAACTATCTTTTGGATTTCCAAAATAATCTGCCCTTAAAAAACAGCCTAAATTTAAACGGTTATAACTCCAAAATAAGTTATTTGAAAAAACTTGAGCTAAGTCATCAAGGTCAAGATAGAGCATATGAACGCGATATTGAAATGCGTGCTTCTTAGGCTTTAGCCTTGTGTGTTTTAAAGTACCCTCATAGATTGCATGCATTAATGAAATCCATGTATTAAATTAAATTGCTGAATGGCATTGAGTGCACTTTTAACACCATCCTCATGAAAGCCATTACCCCAATAAGCCCCAGCAAATGAAGTACGATTAACCCCTGAAATTAAATGATAATTTGATTGGGCCTCAATACTTCGCAAACTATATTGTGGATGGCCGTATGAGAGGGATTTAATGATTTTCTTTTTATTGATTGCTTGCTGTGGATTTAATGTAACTAAAATAGGTACTTGAGTTTTTAAATTTTGCAGTATATTCATATTGTACGTTAGAGATGCTGGTGAAGTATCACTATGATTAATATGATAATTCCAAGCTGCCCAAGCAAGCTTTCTCTTTGGCATAAAATTATCGTCATAATGCAAGACCACTTCATTATCATGATATGGGATAGCTCTTAAAGTATTTTTTTCATCTAGACTTGGGCTTTTTATTAATTTCAAAGCTTGATCGCTATGACACGCAAAAAATATCCAATCGAATTTTTCTGTGCGATCATGAAAATAAATAGCAATATGATCTTTTTTTCTATCGATATACTTTATGTTTTGACTGATTTTAATTTTTTTCCTAAAAGGTTGAGTAATTTTTTCTACATAATTAATAGAGCCGCCAGAAATCGTAAGCCATTGAGGTCTATCATTAATATTTAACATGCCATGATTATTAAAAAACTGGATAAAAAATTTAGCGGGAAATTGCATCATCGTTTTAATATTCGACGACCATATTGCTGAACCCATTGGCAAAATATAATATTTTTTAAAGTAATCAGAATAATTTTCTTGGTCTAGATACTCACCCAGACTCATTTCGTCATCTTTATTTAATAACATGACAGAAAACTTATTAAACCTTAGGATCTCCCTAATCATTTTATAAAAACTTGGATTGATAAAATTTTTTCTTTGTGCAAACAGTGCATTGAGACTAGTGCCGTTATATTCAAAGTCTTTTTGGCTATCTTTAACACTAAAACTCATTGCACTATTTTCGTAAGGCACTTTAAGTTCATGTAAAAGTTTTAAAAAATTAGGATATGTTTTTTTATTAAATACAATAAACCCGGTATCGACACTAATTTTTTCATTGAAGAGATCAATTTGATGGGTATGAGAATGACCGCCGACTCTGTCCTCTGATTCGAACAATGTAATCTGATGATGAGGATTTAAATAATACGCAAGCGTATTCCCAGAGATGCCTGATCCTATGATGGCAATCTTCATGGCTAGTGATGAAGATATTCTACTTTTTTAGATTCACGAATATTGTGAGAGACAGTTCGCACATCCCAAATAACGCCTATCAAAGCTAAAAATTTTAAAACATAATAAGTTAAATCAATTTCCCACCAATAAAAGCCTTGTCTAGCTGACCCAGGATAATGATGGTGGTTGTTATGCCAACCTTCTCCAAAGGTCAGAATCGCAATAATAAAATTATTTCGACTTGTATCTTTAGTTTCATAACGTTTTTTTCCCCATTGGTGTGCGACTGAATTGACTAAAAAGGTGGCGTGATAAAGCATGACCGTTGAAACCGAAAATCCCCATATTAATAACTGGAAGCCATTCGTATTGAGATGTGGCTCATATTGATTCAAATAGTAGCCCGCAAAAAATAAGCCTATCGATAGTGCTATTGGCATCAAAAGATCAAATCGATCTATGATCCGTAACTCAGGAAATCTGATTAATTCACGTATAAATTTTGTATTCGTTACGAAATTTGATTTAGTCAAAAACCACCCCATGTGGCTCCAAAAAAATCCATGCTCTTGAGGTGAATGTTTATCTTCTGGAGTATCAGAATGGATATGATGACCTCGATGATGGGCTGCCCACCATAAAGGACCTCTTTGAACTGCGGTAGCCCCAATCATCGCAAATAAAAATTGTATGAATCTCGATGTTCTAAAAGTTTTATGAGAAAAATAACGATGATAAAAGCCTGTAATAGCAAACATGCGAATAGCAAAAAGAGTGATGCACACCGTAAAGGCTATCCAGCTAAATCCAACGAGAAAAATAAGAAAGCAAGACAAGTGGAGAAGTATGAAAGGAATCACTCTCATCCAATCAATCTCCTTGCCAGAAGAAATGGAGGCATACTTTTCTTCTAAGAAGGAATTATCAAACCAAAAAAATAATTTTTTAAACAATTTACTCATGATTAATTTGAGTGTTCTATCCAACGTATTTTATTTACATCATAGCCATCTATTTTAATTTTCTCTACTAATTGCTCTAAAGTCTTTTGTTCTATCTTTTTTTCACGGGACATGATCCAGACATAATCTCGATCATCTCTTGCTATGATTGTATTTTGGTATGCATCATCTAAATATACAATTTTATATTGTGCTTTGATAGGCCATATAAATTGCATACCCCACTCTGCATTACCTGAATTTTTTATAACAAATCCTTTAGGTTTATATATTTTAGGTGTCCCATTAAGACTACCTTCATTGAAAGTAAAGGTGGTACTAATTGTCCCATCTTCATTTAACACATAAGACTCTATAGCATTAAATGCATTCTTTTCAATAAATGTTGGAATATGTCCGATGACATACCATGGACCCATAAATTTTTGCAAATTAACTTCAGAGACAGTTTTAATAGGTGGTTGAGTCATACATCCATTCAATAATAAAAAAAATGCTGCAAGTAAGAAATATATAAATCGCATATCTTAGATCTTCCAAAATCGAGGAATAATGGTATTTACTTTTTTCTGATAATTGTCATATTCATCAAATTTCGAAGTTAGATTAGCTTCAAGAAGCGTCACACCAGAAAATCGTAATATTAAAAAAGTCATAAGCAGAGGTGCAATCAAATTATAATGAAACCCCGTCGTGAGCGTCGTTATAAAAAAGCCCCACCATACTAGAATTTCCCCAAAATAATTAGGGTGCCGACTTAATTTCCACAGTCCTGATTGTAAAAGTTTTCCACGGTTTTTAATATCATTCTTGAATTGCATTAATTGATAATCTGCAATTGATTCATAGGCTATGCCAAATAGTATCACTATAAAACCTAAGTTATCTAACCATGTAATTGGATGATTATTTTCTATGGCGATAAAAAGAATTGAGCCTACGATCCATGCAAGAATCGCTTGAAAGCCAAAAATAATATAGGCACTTTTGTATCTAAAGTGAGGTTCATTATTCTGTCTAATTTTTAAATAACGTGTATCTTCGGGTTTACCCCAATTTCTATAGGTCAAATAAATCGCAAGACGAACACCCCAAAACAAAACCAATAAAATGATTAGGCTAGATCTCAATGAGGCAGGAAATACACTATAAAAATAAAGCGCATTAAGCACGAAAAATAAACTCCACATCGTATCAACATGTGTGACATTATTTTTTTTTAAGCTTAAAAGCCAACCAAAATAAGCAAATAATAGATTAATGAATAATGCATTTAAAAATATCATGCGCGAAATCCATTCCATCTTTCAGCAATCAAAAGAAATAAAGGTGTTAATAATGCCCAACCTAATGATAATGCGAGAAGTGCATATGGATTCAACAATTGAATCGCATTCAATTTTTCTGCTGCAAGATAGGCCAGAGGCCCGCCGATAAGACCAAATAAAATTGCAAGCAACTTATAATCTTTTAACCATCCTAAAGATAAATTTAAGGTAGTTGCAAATAATCCCCATAAAGCCACTATCCAAATAGGCACAATATATTCTGAATACTGGCTCTTGTATTCAATTAATCCAAAAGACAATAAGCATTGATCAAATATGGGACCTAATAACATGATACATAGAAGTAAGATCCATGCCTCTTTTTTATAACTTGCCTGAATAATATAAATTATTAATATCAATGCAACAGCTATCATTGATGGAAGTAAATTTTGATGAGCTGCTCCCCATATCGCAATGAACCAGCCTAGTTGAAAAAGAGCGAAATTAAGTAGCTTCATTTGTTTTTTGGTTTCTCGAATTGATAATGTGTCACCCACCATTCTTGACCATTTCTAAAGCCAAATAATTCAGCACAAGCCATATAAAAAATTCGCCAACGATTAAACCATTGCGTTGCATTTTTATTTCCATAGGTTTTTTGAAGAATAGGATAAATATCAATTTTTGCTTGATCCAAATTTTTAAGCCATGCATTAGCTGTTTTTTCATAATGCCTTCCATCCCAACACCACTTCTGTTTTAACTTGAGGTGTTCTTGAAAGTGAAGTGGCAAATCGTCGCTTGGCATCATGCCTCCTGAAAAGAAAAACCTACTCATCCAATCATCTTGATCTTTAACTTCAAATGCATAGGGTGTATGTTGATGCACAAAAATATGCATAAAGAATTTTCCGCTAGGCTTTAACCATTCATAAAGCATGCGATAAAGCTTTCGATGATTGCGCATATGTTCAAACATCTCAATTGAAACTATTCGATCAAAGCTTTTAGGGATTTTAAAATTTTTAGGTTGAAACTGATTCATATCACACGTGATTACATGAATATTTTTGAGTTTTCTTTTTTTCGCTTCACTTTCAATAAAAACTCTTTGCGAATTTGAATTGGATACCGCAAAGATTTGACTCTTCGGATAGACTTTCGCCATAAAAAGGGTAAACGAACCCCAACCACATCCTAGTTCAAGGATCGTCTGACCATTTTTTAAATCTGCGTGTGTTGCACTTATCTTGAGTGCATGCAATTCTGCATCATCTAGATTTTTTGTATCTAGATCCCAATAACAGCTGCTATATTTTTTATGTTTACCTAAACAAAAATCAAAAAAAGAAGAAGGCACTTCATAGTGTTGTTTATTCGCAAGATGCGGGACTAATGCAATAGGTGAATGATCCATACTCTCTATAAATGAGTTTTTTAGCGCTTGCGATTTTTCTGCATTCTGATTATTAATTTCTTCAAGACGTTTTTTTAAAAGCTGTCTAATTCCAAAACGAATAAGCGCGTCTGGAAGGTAGCCTTTTTCTGCAAGTGACAAAGCTTGTTTTAACATATTGAAATTTTATTATTGAAAAATTAAATCTTACTTTAACTTATCTAGTTTATTCGAAATAACTTCTGCGAGACTTGTATTTAAGGGGTTAACCTTTTTTTGAATATTTTGTAGGGCTGTGACATCTTTTTCAAATTCAGCTATTTCTGCTAAGCCCATCATAGCATCAACATGTCTAGGATTAATTTTCTCAGCTTTAGAAAATGCCTCTTTTGCAGCTTTAAGATCTTTTTTCCCCTGGTCAGCTAAGCCTAAAAAATACCAGGCGTCAGATGAATTGGGTTCTTCTTTAATCCATAAATCCGAAATGGATTTAAGCCTATCCCACTCTTTATTTTGATAAGGAATAACCACCTTCATAAAATTAGGTTTTTGTTCAAATGGCAAAGCCCAAAATGGGATATCCAAAGTTTTAAGCGATTTAGCGTCGGGCTCATTCATAAGCTTTTTAATCCACTCTACTGGTAAGCTATAAAAAAATCCTTGAGGTCCAGGACTCTTAAATGTCGTAATTCCAATTAAGTTATATTTCTCATCAAATAATCCACCTCCACTCGAGCCTAGAGAAAAGGCCGCGTCTGATCGAATAATGACACTACTATCAAGATTGTGAAGAGCTTTAACTGAACCATAAGATGGCTGAGGGACATTACTGCCATTCGGATAGCTAATACTAAATACATCTTCTTCATATTGAAGCGTTTTACTGTCTCGAATAGGTAAAGGTTTAAAAGGTAACCCTTCAAACTTTAATAAACATAAATCATGTTTCCAATCCGCCTTAAATGCGATGGGTTTGAATGTATCATCAAATTTGGAGATATTGGCCCCTAGTGTATTGGCTATTACATGACAATCGGTCGCCACATATTCTTTACTGACAACAACACCTGATCCAGTTCCAGAGGAGCCATCGGGTAAATCCACATTTACTACTACGATTGAATTATTAAGCTCTAATAATTTTTCAAAAGAAGGAATTGCTAGGGCTTGGAAAGTAATGAGCAATAAAAATAAACTTAAAGTCTTTTTCATAGTCAATCTGACTCTCAGATGCAAATATCGTTCATATCGATGACTTAAAATGATGAAAAATGTCCTTGGAGCTAAATTAGAAATATGTAATCTCAAGCCTATCACAGGATTCACCAGAAATGGATGCTGTGAAACGGGCCCAGAAGATATTGGCCAACACACAGTGTGTGCTGAAGTTACTGAAGAGTTTCTTCACTTCTCAAAATTACAAGGTAATGACTTAATGACACCTCGACCTGAATTTCAATTTAATGGATTAAAGGCTGGTGATCGATGGTGCTTATGCGCCAATCGTTGGCTTGAGGCCCTAGAAGAAGGCATCGCTCCTCCTGTAGTTTTGGAAGCTACACATGAAAAAGCTTTAGAAATAATCGATCTTGCAGAACTTAAATATCACGAACTAAGGTAATCCGCCATGGCTTATAACACAAATGAAATAGAAGAAAAATTAAAGATAAGATGTCCGAGTTGGTCTTACGTCTTTCCTTCTATTGAAAAAAAAATTTCGACTTCTAATTTTGATGCATCAATCAAAATTGCCAATGAAATTGCAAAAATTGCTAATCAATTAAATCATCATCCGGAAGTTACATTTAGTTTTAATGCGCTTACTATTAAAACACATACGCATGACGCATCAGGAATTACCGATAAAGACTTTGAGTTGGCTGAAAAAATTGATGAAGCGCTATCAGCGTAAATCTATTCTTTAAATTTCTTTAAATCTTCAATAATTTCTTGGCTATGTTTTGAAGTGTCGACACTGAGATAGAT
>RHAY01000101.1 GCA_010031285.1 Methylophilaceae bacterium
GAAGCTTCTATTGGTGACATCGTATTGGCTTCACTAGACGGAGAATTTACAGTGAAGACTTTAGCTAAAAATAAAAACGGCTCTCCGCGCTTACTTCCTGCAAATGAAGCGTTTAGCCCTATTGAAGTTTTAGAGGGCATACAATTTCAGATATGGGGTGTTGTTACGGGGGCCGTTAGAAAGTTTAAATAAGGTTTTAAGCTTTAATTATAAGTTTTTGGATTAAGTTGAATGTAGCTTTGTTCAGGTTTAAGTTTGACTAACCAGCCTTCATAAAAAATTTCACTCATCGCGGGATCGATGACAAGCTTAAAAGGAGGCTTGCCACCTCGATATGTTAATTTTTGCCCTTCAGTCAAGGTATATTTATTCTCGGTACTTTTACTATCTAAAATACAAATCGTTTGTTGACCTCTAGAAATAATGTGGAAGTAATCACCGGGTTTGAGAGGATCAGCGGGAGAAGAGATCTGTGTGATAGGTTTAGAAATAGTTTGCCCACACATTTTAATTACAGGATCTTTATTATCTATTTTATTTTCTTCTAATTTTTTGATTGGGATAGACACCGCTGCTTTCGTCTCAACTTTTTCATCTTTAGGTTTAATTTCATATGTCGCAATATCATTAGGAAGATTATCGATATTAGGTAAATCAACTTCTTGACCTTCATAATTTTTATGCGCAACAGCATACTTTTGATAAACACCAATTAGAAAATTGGAAATAAAAAGAAAGGTAATGAAGTAAAAAATATGAGCGACTTTAATGCGTGCTTTTGCCCACACAAAAAATGATTGAATTTTTGTAAGAAGTAATATTTTTTTTTGATGTAAATTGTCCCCAATCTCTTTATCAGTCTCTAGTTCAGGCTCAGGGAGATTTAAGGACTTTGTTTTATTTTTGGTATGCTCTATGACGGCATCAATATCTAACTCAAGAAAAGCTACATATTTTCTGATCGAGATAAGTTTGATTTGAAAAGATACAAAACCATCTTTTTTATTTTCTTCCATGGAAATGATGTGTTTGTTGCTTAAAGTGAGTCGACGAGCTACATCATCTATTGAAAGATTTAAATCTTCTCTAGCCTCTTTTAAAAGATGAC
This sequence comes from Methylophilaceae bacterium, assembly GCA_010031285.1. GTDB lineage: Bacteria > Pseudomonadota > Gammaproteobacteria > Burkholderiales > Methylophilaceae > Methylopumilus. Next base: position 1,109 of record RHAY01000101.1, read on the forward strand.
CATGAATAATAATTGAATCGTTTGACATCACATCATTTACGAAAGTAAAGATAAAATAGTATCCTAATAAAAGTTTTTTTCAATCATTACATCAACGCATATCAATGAGTGTAATGATATGATTTATCCAATTAACGATAATTCATGGAGATCAAATGAAGACCGAAGAAATTTTAGAGAAAGTAGTATTTAAGAGTCGTTGGATATTAGCCCCTATGTATTTAGGTTTAGTAGGCGGTTTATTATGCTTGCTTATAAAATTTGGACAAGAATTTCTTCACATTGTTTTGACGGTAGTAGACACCCCCGAGAGGGAGATTGTGTTATCAATTTTAGCTTTAGTAGATATGACGCTTGTTGCCAATCTTCTCATTATGGTGATTTTTAGTGGTTATGAAAACTTCGTATCCAAAATTGATGTCGATAATCATGAAGACAAGCCGCATTGGATGGGTAAGGTCGATTATTCTGGATTAAAACTGAAGTTGATTGGCTCTATTGTTGCAATTTCAGCTATTGACCTTTTAAAAGCATTTATGCACGCCTCTACGCCAGGAGAAATTCTCACCAATACGCAGATGGCATGGATGGTTGGAATCCATGCAACCTTTATCATTTCAGGCGTTCTTTTTGCTTGGATGGATAAAATTGCAGAAGATACACCCCATCATTAAAAGCATTTGGAATGAAAGTTCTAAAGCAATCAGAGGTTAATAATCTCATTCAACTTCATCAGTCAGGTCAATTTGCGCTTGCAGAGGAAAAAGCAAAAAATTTATTAAATGATTTTCCCCAAGAATTAATTTTGCTTAATATTTTGGGCGTATCTCAAGAAGCACAAAAAAAATTTAAAGAGGCTGCTGATAGCTATCGCCATGCTTTAAAAATTCAACCACAATTTGCGGAGATGGAATTTAATTTAGGCTCTGTGCTTTTTCAATTGGGCGATGCTCAAGCTGCTATTCAACATTATCTAAAAGCGATTCAGATTAAATCAGATTTGGTTGTCGCGTATTTTAATCTTGGTATTGCATATCAGAATGAATCAGAATTTGATAAAGCGTTAAGCGCTTATCAAAAAGCGATTGAATTAGAACCTGGTTTTTATGAGGCTTATGGCAATCAAGGTGCTATCTATTTATTGCAAGGTGACTTTGATCAAGCCATTTTATTTTTTCAGCAGTCACTCAAGATACAAGATCACGCGCGTGGCCATTTGAATTTAGGCAATGCTTATAGAAACCAAGGCCATCTAGAAAAAGCTATTCAATCATATCAAAGAGCAATAGAGATGAATCCAAATGATGCAGAAACTTGCTCGGT
>RHAY01000102.1 GCA_010031285.1 Methylophilaceae bacterium
TATTCCTGGCGAACAACCTAAACTCAATAATCTAATTAAATTAAATACTAATGAGAATCCTTATGGACCGAGTCCAAAAGTCATTGCAGCAATTAAAGAATTCACAGATGATACTTTAAGACTTTACCCGGATCCAAATTCAGAAGCGCTTAAGAAATCTATTTCAGATTATTTTAATGTTAAACCTAATCATGTTTTTGTAGGTAATGGATCGGATGAGGTTTTAGCTATTGCTTTTCAAGCGCTCTTAAAACATGACGCGCCCATTTTATTTCCTGATATTACTTATAGCTTTTACCCTGTATATTGCAAACTCTTCGAGATTGATTTTAAAACTATCCCCCTTAATGATTCATTTGAAATCGTATTAAATGATTATTTGATGTCTAATGGAGGCGTTATTTTCCCGAATCCAAATGCACCAACTGGTATACCACTTAGTTTGAAACAGATTGAAGCATTTCTTGAAAAGAATAATGATTCTGTAGTGATTGTAGATGAAGCTTATGTCGACTTTGGAACGGAATCCGTTATTTCTCTTACGGGAAAATATAATAATTTATTAGTCACGCATTCATTTTCTAAATCAAGATCTTTAGCGGGGTTAAGGCTTGGTTATGCCATAGGTCATCCGGATCTTATTGAGGCTTTGGTTAGAGTAAAAGATAGCTTCAATTCATATCCAATTGATCGATTAGGATTGCTTGCAGGTATTGAATCTTTTAAAGATGATTCCTATTTTAAAAGTACCTGCCATAAAGTTATTCATACAAAATTAAATTTTGTAGATAAATTGAAAGCTCTAAATTTTTCAGTCTTACCATCAGGCGCTAATTTTGTTTTTGCTAAACACACCTCTATTGATGGAAAAATCATAGTAAGTAAATTAAGAGATTGTGGAATTGTAGTGAGACGTTTTGATAATCCAATAAGAATTTCTTCTTATATCCGATTCACAATTGGTTCGGATGAAGAAATGCAAGCATTGCTTGAGAACTTAAAACTTATTGTAAGCATATGAAATAATTGATGTTAATTACATTTTTAATGGGTTAAAATATCTCATCTAATACAAGTAAAAAAATATGACAAGATCAGCATCTGTTTCAAGAAATACAAATGAAACTAAAATTGAGGTAAGTATTAATCTTGATGGTCAGGGGAGCGCAAAACTTAATACTGGCATCGGTTTCTTAGACCACATGTTAGACCAAGTTGCGCGTCATGGCATGTTCGATCTAGAAGTGACAGCAAAAGGCGATCTTCATATTGATGCACATCATACTGTTGAAGATGTCGGCATAGTTCTTGGTCAGGCCTTCAATAAAGCAATCGGAGATAAAAAAGGAATTACCAGATATGGTTCAGCGATTATTCCTTTAGATGAAGCATTATCAAGAGTTGTCCTTGATATCTCAGGTAGACCAGGCCTTGAATTTGATGTCGAATTTAAAAGAGCTGCGATAGGTGAATTTGATGTTGATTTAATACACGAATTTTTTCAAGGATTCGTAAATCATGCAAATATCACTATGCACATCGATAATCTTAAAGGTGATAATTCACATCATCAGGCAGAAACAATTTATAAAGCATTTGGAAGAGCCCTTAAAATGGCTGTTTGTATTGATCCAAAAATTTCTGGCATAACCCCCTCAACCAAAGGCAGTCTATAAACTTTTTTTCATCAAAATAATAATGATTGCAATCATTGATTATGGAATGGGAAATTTAAAGTCAGTATTTAATGCCTTTAAACAAATATCGCCCGAAACTGATATTAAAGTTACAAGCAACCCTGCCGATATTAAAAAAGCACATCATGTAGTTTTTCCTGGTCAAGGAGCTATGCCTGACTGCATAAGAGAACTTGATGAAAGAAATTTAAGATCCTCTGTAATTGACGCAGCCAAAACAAAACCTTTTTTAGGAATATGTATTGGCTTGCAGATGCTATTTGATAAAAGCGAAGAAGGTAATGTAGAAGGTCTAGGGTTATTAGGCGGCACCATTAAGCGATTTAATAATCAAAATACAGCAGATGAAAGTGGCCATAAGTTAAAAATTCCTCATATGGGATGGAACGAAGTATCGCAGACAAGTCATCACCCTTTATGGCAAAACATTCATAATAACGATCGATTTTATTTCGTTCATAGTTACTATTTAGAATCTAAAGATAAAAATATTGTGTCAGCTGAAACTTCATATGCACAAAAATTTTGTTGTGCTATTGCGAAAGAAAATATTTTTGCAGTGCAATTTCATCCAGAAAAAAGTTCGACAGCTGGCTTACAACTTATCAAAAATTTTGTTCAATGGTCAGTATAGGTTTTTAGTTTATGTTAATCATTCCAGCAATTGATTTGAAAGACGGTAAATGCGTTAGGCTTAAACAAG
>RHAY01000103.1 GCA_010031285.1 Methylophilaceae bacterium
GCTGCTGCTATGCGATATACGGAAATTCGTATGTCTAAAATTGCGCATGAGCTTTTAGAAGATATTGATAAAGAAACTGTTGATTTTGGCCCTAACTATGACGGCTCTGAACAAGAACCGCTTATTATGCCAGCCCGCATTCCGAATCTTCTTATTAATGGAAGTTCCGGTATTGCCGTGGGAATGGCGACCAATATTCCACCCCATAATTTAAGTGAAGTGGTGAATGCGTGTTTATTACTCCTTGAAAAACCCGAATCGTCGATTGATGCATTAATTAAATTAATGCCAGCACCAGATTTTCCAACAGCTGGAATTATTCATGGTACTTCAGGGGTTAAAGAGGGGTACAGAACGGGACGTGGACGTGTTGTGATACGTGGTAGAACGCATGTAGAAAAACTCGATAAAGGTAATCGCGAAGCGCTCATTGTTGATGAGCTTCCTTATCAAGTTAATAAAAAAACATTTATTGAGAAGATAGCTGAGCTCGTAAATGATAAAAAGATTGAAGGTATCTCAGATTTACGAGATGAATCAGATAAATCAGGAATGCGTGTTGTGATTGAGTTAAAGCGTGGCGAAAATCCTGATGTCATTCTAAATAATCTTTTTAAGCAAACACAACTCCAAGATAGTTTCGGTATGAACATGGTGGCACTCATTGATGGCCAACCAAAACTCCTTAACCTAAAACAAATTCTTGATGCTTTCTTAAGGCATCGTCGTGAAGTTATTACAAGAAGAACGGTATTTGAATTAAGAAAAGCACGTGAGCGTGGACATATCTTGGAAGGTTTAGCAGTTGCATTAGCAAATGTTGACGAGATGATCAAGATAATTAAAGCCGCACCCACACCACCAGACGCTAAAAAAGAATTGATGGCGCGCACATGGAAATCTTCTGTTGTAGAAGGAATGCTCAAAGGTGCTGCTATGGAATTTTCACGACCTGAAGGATTATCAAAAGAATTTGGATTAGCCGCTTCAGGTTATAAGTTATCTGATGTTCAGGCACAGGAAATTCTTCAATTAAGATTACAACGCTTAACAGGCCTCGAACAAGAAAAAATTGTTAATGAATATAAAGAGATTATGAATGTCATTACAGATCTTCTTGATATTTTAGCCACACCTGCAAGAGTTACAGCAATTATTGCTGATGAACTTAAAGCAATCAAAGAACAATATGGTGATAAACGTCGAAGTGAAATTGTTGAGAATGCATTAGATTTATCAACTGAAGATTTAATTACAGCTGAGGATGTCGTGGTAACTCTCTCACACACAGGATATATAAAATCACAAGCATTAGCTGAATATCGAGCACAAAAACGTGGCGGAAGAGGTAAGCAAGCTGCAACAACTAAAGATGATGACTTCATCGATAAAATGTTTGTAGCAAATACGCATGACAATATTTTATGCTTCTCAAGTCGAGGACAAGTCTATTGGTTAAAAGCATATGAAGTGCCGCAAGGAAGTCGCACAAGCCGTGGCAAACCTATCGTGAATTTATTCCCGCTGCAAGAAGGGGAAAAAATTAATGCGATCCTGCCTATTAAAGAATTCGATGATAAGCATTATATTTTTATGGCAACGGCGTTAGGTACAGTTAAAAAAACTCCGCTTACAGATTTTTCAAACCCACGTAAGTCAGGCATTATCGCAATCAATCTTGATGACAACGACTTTTTAGTTGGCGCTGAAATTACGGATGGTTCTAACGATATTGTTTTAGTTTCAAATGGTGGTAAGGCTGTTTGGTTTGATGAAGAAGATGTGAGAAGTATGGGTCGAAATACTCGCGGTGTTCGTGGAATGAAATTGCAAGAAGACCAGCAAGTGCTATCACTTCTTATTGCAAGTGATGATCAACAGTCTATGCTTGTGGCCACTGAAAATGGTTATGGAAAACGTACTGTTCTCTCTGACTTTAGGCATTCAGGTCGAGCAACACAAGGGGTTAAGGCGATACAAGTGAGCGAGCGAAATGGTCTTGTCGTCGCTGCAAAACTTGTGAGCGATGAAGATGAAATTATGTTAATTACAACAGGCGGTGTGCTTATTCGAACGCGCGTCAGTGAAATTCGTGAACTTGGTCGAGCAACGCAAGGGGTCACTCTCATTAATTTAGGTGAAAACGAAAAATTATCAGGTCTCGAAAAGATTGTAGAAGCTGATGATGATATAGAGGAGTAGTTTGTTAAATTCATCATGAAATGTACTTATAATTTTTCAGCTGGTCCCGCAGTCCTTCCAAAGTCAGTCATGCTTCGTGCGCAAGCTGAAATGCTTGATTGGCATGGCTCAGGTATGTCTGTTATGGAAATGTCGCATCGTGGTAAACATTACATGTCGATTATTGAAAAAGTAGAAAAGGATTTTCGATCACTTTTC
>RHAY01000104.1 GCA_010031285.1 Methylophilaceae bacterium
TGTTCGATAGCCTTTAGTTGGAGTTCCCCAAGGGCTTACTGGATGCATACCAGCCGCAGTTTTTCCTTCACCACCGCCATGAGGGTGGTCGACAGGGTTCATCACCACGCCGCGCACTGTTGGTCTAACACCTCTCCATCTCATAGCACCTGCTTTACCGATAGATCTAAGAGAATGTTCTTCATTACCAACTTCACCTAAGGTTGCCTTGCAATCTACGTGTACTTTTCTTACTTCACCTGAGCGAAGTCTTAACTGAGCATATGTACCTTCTCTCGCTAAAAGCTGTACAGAAGTTCCAGCAGACCGCGCCATTTGTGCGCCTTTGCCTGGCTGTAATTCGATACAATGGATTGTGCTACCTACAGGAATATTTCTTAATGGCATTGCATTACCATTTTTAACAGGTGCTTCTGAGCCGCTAATTAATTCTGCACCTACAGCTATGCCTTTTGGGGCGATGATGTATCTTCTTTCACCATCTGCGTATAAAAGAAGTGCGATATTTGCAGTTCTATTTGGATCGTATTCAAGATGTTCTACTTTTGCTGGAATCCCATCTTTATTTCGTTTGAAATCAATCATTCGATAATGTTGTTTATGGCCGCCGCCATGATGACGAATAGTAATAATGCCACGGCTATTTCTTCCGGCATGTTTATTCTTCTTTTCAAGTAAAGGCGCGAAAGGCTTGCCTTTATGGAGGTCAGAGTTAACGACCTTAACAACTGCGCGTCTTCCTGGGGAGGTTGGTTTTACTTTAACTAAAGCCATTTTTTATCCTTATTCAGCGCTCGCAAAATTAATCTCTTGGCCTGGCTTAAGGCTCACATAAGCCTTTTTCCAATCATTTCTTTTACCAAATGAACGGCCTGCTCTTTTTACCTTGCCACCTACGTTGAGCAATGTCACAGATTTCACTTCAACTTTAAACATTAATTCAACAGCAGCTTTAATTTCTGACTTAGTCGCATCAGTTCTTACTTTGAATGCCACTTGATTATATTTGTCAGCAACGAATGTTGCTTTCTCAGTAATTTGTGGCGCTAAAATAACTTGAATAATACGATCTTGTGTATGAACTATTTGACTCACGCTAGCATCTCCTCAAGTTTTTTAAGTGCACCAGCTGTAGCGACTACATTTGGAAACTGAACTAAACTTACTGGGTCAGCGTATTGCGCTTCTACAACCATTACGTTAGTTAAGTTTCTTGATGATAAATATAGATTTTCATCAAACGCATCAGTTAAAACTAAAACACCTTGTGTATATCCCATGTCTTTGATTTTATTGACGAGTTGTTTGGTTTTTGGTGTCTCTACTTTAAATTCCTCAACGATACTTAATCGCTCTTGTCTTACTAATTCAGACAAAATAGATCTCATACCTACGCGATATGCTTTTCGATTCATTTTGTGAGAGAAATTTTCGTCAGGTGAATTTGGGAATGTTCTACCACCTCCACGCCATATCGGGCTTGAAGTCATACCAGAACGTGCATTACCTGTACCTTTTTGTGCGTATGGTTTGCGGGTAGTATGTTTTACAGTGCCTCTTGTTTTTTGTGAGCGAGTTGCAACGCGGGCATTCGCCATGTATGCCACAACTAATTGATGAACAAGAGCCTCATTGAATTCACGGCCAAATAATGCGTCTGAGACAGTAACGCTTTTCTTAGCAGCTTTTCCGTTTTTATCGAGTAATTTTAATTCCATTATTTGCCCACTTTCACAGCTGCGCGAACTAAAACATCGCCGCCCTTAGAGCCTGGAACTGCTCCTTTGATCAAGATTAAATTTTTTGTTACATCTACACGAACGATTTCTAAATTCTGTGTTGTTACTTTTACAGCACCTAAGTGACCAGACATGCGTTTCCCTGGGAATACTCGACCTGGGTCTTGAGCCATACCAATTGAACCTGGAACGTTGTGTGATCTTGAGTTACCGTGTGATGCGCGATTTGAGCTGAAATGATATCTTTTAATAACACCAGCATAGCCTTTACCTATTGATGTACCAGTGACATCAACAAGCTGACCTTCTTTGAAATTTTCTACTGTGATATTTGTGCCTAAAGGAAAATTCGCTACTTCTTCTTCTTTGATTGCAGTTTCGTGTAATCCAGTACCTGCTGTTACACCTGCTTTAGCGTAATGTCCTGTAAGTGCTTTATCAAGCTTGGTAGCTTTCGTCGCACCATAGGCTAGTTGGAGGCTAGTATAGCCATCCGAAGCGATTGTTTTGATCTGTGTCACGCGGTTAGGTAAAACTTCGAGCACTGTTACAGGAATGCTACTGCCATCCTCTGTAAACACCCTTGTCATACCAACTTTGCGACCAATAAGCGCTAAGCTCATGATCGTAT
>RHAY01000105.1 GCA_010031285.1 Methylophilaceae bacterium
CTCAAGCTATCAAGAATAGAGAAAAGCTTATAAAATGATGCAATTCTTAATAACTTGATTCAACTATGCCTGAAATAAGATTACCAGACGGATCCAAGCGACAATTTGAAAGTAATGTTTCTGTTGCAGAAGTTGCACAAAATATTGGTGCAGGATTAGCGCGTGCGGCGCTTGCAGGTCGAGTTAATGATCAGCTTGTCGATCTTTCATTTGTCATTCATGAAGATAGCGATCTTGCAATCATCACAGATAAAAATCCCGAAGGGCTTGAGGTTATTCGCCATTCAACAGCTCATCTTTTGGCATACGCTGTGAAAGAGTTATTTCCAGAAGCACAAGTGACCATCGGCCCAGTCATTGAACATGGTTTTTATTATGATTTTTCTTATACACGACCTTTCACACCCGAAGATTTAGAAAAAATTGAAAAGAAGATGATGGAAATTGCTAATCGCGATTTACCTATTACGAGAAAAATATTACCTCGCAATGACGCAGTGAAATATTTCAAATCAATTAAAGAAAATTACAAGGCTGAAATTATTGAATCCATTCCCGCAGATCAAGAAGTTTCTTTATATTCTGAGGGTGAATTTACAGATCTTTGTCGAGGCCCTCATGTGCCATCGACTGGCAAATTAAAAGTATTTAAATTAATGAAAGTAGCAGGTGCTTATTGGCGCGGCGATTCTAAAAATGAAATGCTGCAAAGAATTTACGGTACCGCATGGACGAATAAAGAAGACTTACAAAAGTATCTCTTCATGTTAGAAGAGGCTGAAAAAAGAGATCATCGTAAATTAGGTAAGCAGCTCGATTTATTTCATATGCAAGATGAAGCACCTGGCATGGTTTTTTGGCATCCCAAGGGATGGTCGATTTGGCAAGAAGTCGAGCATTACATGCGAAAGATGTTTTTAGATTTTGGATATCAAGAAGTTAAAACACCCACAGTTATGGATAAGACTTTGTGGGAAAAATCTGGACATTGGCAAAATTATCGCGACAACATGTTTACGACGTCATCTGAAAATAGAGACTATGCAGTGAAGCCCATGAATTGCCCTGGCCATATTCAAATTTTTAACAATGCTCTTCATAGCTACCGTGAATTGCCTTTAAGACTTGCTGAATTTGGCTCATGTCACCGTAATGAACCGTCAGGATCTCTGCATGGTTTAATGCGTGTTCGAGGCTTTACTCAAGACGATGCCCATATTTTTTGTACGGAAGAACAAATTAAGGATGAGGTAGCTCAATTCATCGTAATGCTCTATAAAGCCTATCAAGATTTCGGATTTAAGGATGTTTTAGTGAAATTATCCACTCGCCCTGAGAAGCGTGTCGGTTCGGATGAGACTTGGGATAAAGCAGAGACTGCTCTTAAAGCTGCTTTAGTCGAAAATAAGCTCGAATTTGACCTTCAACCTGGGGAAGGGGCTTTTTATGGCCCTAAGATCGAATTTACTCTAAAAGATAGCTTAAGCCGTCTTTGGCAGTGCGGTACGATCCAGCTCGACTTTAACCTACCTGAACGTCTAGGTGCTGAATATGTCACGGAAGACAACAGCCGCAAGCATCCTGTGATGCTTCATCGAGCTATTGTAGGTTCTATGGAGCGCTTTATTGGGATTCTGATTGAGCATTACTCTGGCGCTATGCCCCTTTGGCTTGCCCCAACACAAGCGGTTATCCTCAATATTGCCGATGCGCATGCAGACTATGCCTCAAAAGTCATGGATGAACTCAAGAAAAACCACATCCGACATTTGTCGACCTTCCATTTTTGGAAATTGTTCGACGACTGCATATTCCATTAAATCTTGTTCAACACGTTTTAGAATCGCTAAACCGTATTCTTGATGTGTTATTTCTCGACCTCTAAAGCGTAAGGTAATTTTTGCCTTATCGCCATCTGAGAGGAATCCGATGAGGTTACGTATTTTGATGTTGTAATCACCATCATCTGTTCCCGGTCTAAACTTCACTTCTTTAATCTTGACCTGCTTCTGTTTTAAGCGGGTTTCGTGTTGTTTTTTACTTTCTGCATACTTAAATTTACCGTAATCGAGCAATCGACATACGGGGGGTAGAGCTTGAGGAGCAATTTCCACTAGATCTATATCTATTTCTTCTGCTTTTGCAAATGCCTCAGCTAGTGTCACTATGCCAAGCGCTTCGCCGTTTACGCCAATTAATCGAACTTCAGGAGCTGTAATATCCCCGTTAATTCTGACTTCTTTTTCTTGAGCGATAACAAATCCCCTGTAAATATAAAAGAAAAACCGCGCTACCTTGTTGCTAGACTTTAGTTTGAACTTCCTGATTTAGTCGATCAATCAATGACTTAATCGACATAGATCCTAAGTC
>RHAY01000106.1 GCA_010031285.1 Methylophilaceae bacterium
AATGTAGTTTATGACTCAATTCGAAAGACCTGAGCAACAAGGTCTCTATAACCCTAAAAATGAGCATGACGCCTGTGGCGTTGGCTTTGTGGCTAACATACATGGCACCAAAAGCCACACGATTGTGGCACAAGGTCTTCAGATTTTAACGAACTTAACGCATCGCGGGGCTACGGGATATGATCCAAAACTAGGTGATGGCGCAGGGATTCTAATTCAAATGCCAGACGGCCTCATCCGAGATGAAGCTAAAAAACTATCGATTGATTTACCTGCTTTAGGCCAATATGCATGTGGTCTTATTTTCTTTCCACAATCAAATTCGCATCGAGATCAATGTGAAAAGATCATCACCGATATTATCAAAGAAGAAGGCCAAACGTTTTTAACTTGGCGTGATGTGCCGACTAACAATTCAAATATCGCAGACGCTGCGAAAGCATTAGAACCCAAAATCAAACAAGTCATCATTGGTCAAGGTAAAGGTATAAATGATCAAAATCATTTCGAACGAAAACTTTTTGTCATTCGTAAGCGTATTGAACATAGCGTTAAAAAATTAGGGCTCGATGATCCCGCACAGTTTTATATTCCATCTCTTTCAAGCCGCACGATTGTTTATAAAGGTATGCTTCTTGCAAATGAGGTCGACACTTATTACCCAGATTTAAAAGATGAACGCGTGACATCGGCATTAGCCCTAGTGCATCAACGTTTCTCAACTAACACATTCCCTGCATGGGATTTAGCGCATCCATTTAGAATGATTGCGCATAACGGTGAAATTAATACAGTGCAAGGCAATGTGAATTGGATGCGTGCACGACACGAGAGTATGCAATCCCAATTACTGGGTGATGACCTAGAAAAATTATGGCCACTTATTGTGGAAGGACAATCAGACTCTGCATGTTTTGATAATTGTTTAGAGTTGTTAGTTGCCGGTGGTTATAGTCTTCCGCACGCGATGATGATGTTAATTCCCGAAGCGTGGTCGGGTAATCCGATGATGGATGAAAATCGCCGAGCATTTTATGAATATCACGCGGCATTGATGGAGCCATGGGATGGCCCAGCAGCAGTGGCATTCACCGATGGCCGCATGATTGGCGCCACGTTAGATCGTAATGGATTACGCCCCGCACGTTATCTCATGACGGATGATGGTGTGGTGATGATGGCGTCCGAAATGGGTGTACTTCAATTTCCACAAGAAAAAATTATTAAGAAGTGGCGTCTGCAGCCAGGCAAAATGCTTCTGATCGATACCGAAAAAGGCCGCATCATTGATGATGAAGAAGTGAAAAAAGAACTTGCGACTCACAAACCATATCGCGAGTGGATTGATAGCTCACGTTATTTCTTAGGTGACTTCCCAAAAACAAATAGCAAGACCGAACTTAAAGCGACCCTCCTCGACACACAACAAAGTTTTGGTTACACGCAAGAGGATATTAAATTTATTCTTCAACCTATGGTTGCCAATGGTGAAGAGAACTCAGGTTCGATGGGTAATGACGCAGCACTGCCTGTGTTATCCAAAAAACCAAAATTGATTTATAACTACTTCAAACAACTCTTTGCGCAAGTGACTAACCCACCGATCGATCCAATCCGTGAAGAGTTAGTGATGTCGCTTGTGACCTTCATTGGACCAAAACCTAATTTATTAGCTGTGGATGAAACAAAACCAACGACACGTCTTGAAACAAGTCAGCCTGTTTTAACGCTAGATGATTTAGAGCAACTCAAAAATATTTCGAAACTCACAAAAGACGCTTACAAATCTTTAGTCCTTGATATCACATATGACGTGAAAGGCCTTAAAAAAGATGACGCCTATGGCATGAAAAAAGCGATCGATACACTTCGCCAAGATGCACATAAAGCGGTGAAGGATGGTTACAACATTCTGATCTTATCCGATCGTAACCAATCAAAAGATCGTATCGCAATTCCAGCACTGCTAGCCACTTCAGCGACACATCAACATCTAGTGCGTGAAGGTTTACGTACCAATACGGGTTTAGTCGTAGATACAGGCTCTGCACGCGAGGTGCATCACTTTGCCCTTCTCGGTGGTTATGGTGCTGAAGCCATTTGTCCATGGTTAGCTTATGAATCGATGCATGCGATGACAACGGATCATGCAGTGGCTCAAAAGAATTTTATTAAGTCGATTAGTAAAGGCCTTTATAAAGTGATGTCTAAGATGGGTATATCGACTTATCAATCTTATTGTGGTGCACAAATTTTCGAAGCCGTGGGTTTAAATTCACAACTTATCAACGCTTACTTCAAAGGTACGGCAACCAATGTCGAAGGGATTGGCATTGAAGAGATCGCAGAAGAAACGATGCGCAT
>RHAY01000107.1 GCA_010031285.1 Methylophilaceae bacterium
TGTGACGCCACAGGTTGATATGAATCAGGGCCAAACCGCATCACAAAACTTAGAGCGTTCACGTGATGCCTTTAAATCACGAGATCGAGAGACGAGATAAAGCATGAGAAAACTTACCTTTTTATTAGTGAGCTTATTAGTGAGTATCGTGATTTTGGCGATGTCGACTTTTACCGTTGATCAGAGAGAATATGCGATTGTATTTCGCTTAGGCGAAATTATTTCCATCAAAAAAGAACCCGGACTTTATTTCAAAACACCTTTAGTGGATAACGTACAATTTTATGACAATCGTATTTTGACCCTAAATTGGCAAGAGCCGGATCGTTTCATCACAAGCGAAAAGAAAAACGTACTCGTGGATTCATTTATTAAATGGAAAATTGTTGATCCTGCGAAATATTATGTCTCGGTGAAAGGTGATGAAGTGCAAGCAGAAAGACGAATCTCACAGACGGTGAATGATGGATTAAGAGCTGAATTTGGTAAAAGAACTATACATGATGTTGTTTCAGGTGAGCGTGGAGAAATTATGCAAATTCTCACAGAGCGTGCTGATCGAGATTTACGCTCGATGGGCATTCAAATATTAGATGTGCGTTTAAGACGTGTAGATCTTCCTAAAGAAGTGAGTGAGTCTGTTTATCAGCGTATGGAAGCCGAACGTAAATCTGTAGCCAACGAATTACGATCTCAAGGTTTCGCAGCTTCAGAAAAAATTCGTGCCGATGCTGAAAAGCAACGTGATGTCATTATTGCGGAAGCATATAAAGAAGCACAGAAGATGAAAGGTGAGGGCGATGCAAAAGCCTCTGAAATTTATGCAAATGCCTATTCTAAAAATCCAGAATTTTATGCTTTTTATCGTAGCATCGAAGCTTATAAGAAGAGCTTTAAAGATAAGGCAGATGTCATGGTCTTGGATCCCAACTCTGACTTTTTGAAATACATGCGAAGCTCAAGGAAGAAAAAAGAATAATGATGAAAAATTGGCTTTTTTCATCTTTTGGTCTCATGTTGATATTAGAAGGTTTGATGCCATTATGTTTTCCAGAAGGATGGCGCGAAACTTTCAAAAAAATGATTACAATGAGACGTGGTCAGATTCGTTTTATGGGTTTGATGTCTTTTTTATTAGGATTAATTTTTTTATTATTAGGTCGATAGTCGATGAATCAATGGACACTCCCAGATTATGTTGAAGACATGCTCCCCGATGATGCTGTCTATCTTGAGTCTTTAAGACGCTCTATTCTTGATCTCTATCAAGTGCATGGTTATGTCTATGTCATTCCTCCTATGTTGGAATACATTGAATCTTTAAATAGCAATGGTCAGGATATGGACCTTGATACATTTAAAGTCGTTGATCAATTATCAGGAAGACTTATGGGGGTCCGTGCGGACATCACGCCTCAAGTCGCCCGGATCGATGCACACCTTATTCAGAATGACGAAGTGACAAGACTGTCTTACGCAGGTTCAGTATTGAGAACAAAACCTGCAAGCTTTCTTCAATCAAGAGAGCCTTTCCAGATTGGCGCTGAACTTTACGGATTTAAAGGGATTGAGGCTGATCTTGAAATTCAAACGCTTCTGATTAAAACACTCAGTACGATAGGTATCAAAAATCCAGTATTTGATTTTAATCATCTTGATATTTTTACAACTTTGATTGCGTCAACTAATATCGAAAGCGATCAGCTCGATCTTTTATATCAGGCGATGCAGAAAAAAGACAAATCAGAAATTATTGATTTGACTAAATCGATGGATAAAAAAAATCGTGATGCATTAATTACATTAGTAAATCTTTATGGCGATGTGAATGTCTTAAAAGAAGCCGAGAAAACATTGCCACAAGTTAAAGCGATTCAAAATGCGTTGCAATTTTTAAATCAAATCGATAAGGCATTAAAAAACAATCAAATTAAAATTTCATATGATTTGAGTGATATTCGTGGCTATCAATACCATAATGGTTTGGTTTTTTCTGTGTATGCTGAGAATTGCTACTCACCCATTGCACTCGGTGGTCGCTATGACAATATTGGGGCTTCTTTCGGCCGCAATCGCCCTGCAACAGGGTTTACGATGGACCTAAAAAATATAGTCACTTTATTTCCAAATAGTAAAAAAGCGAAAGCTATATTAGCGCCTCAATGCAACGATACTGAATTACAAAAAGCGATTGAGTCTTTACGTCAACAAGGTGAAATTGTAGCCATGGATTTATTTGGAAATATGAATGCAGTCGAGAATAATTGTGATCGAATTTTGATTCAAGATGCATCTCAAGCGTGGAAAGTGAAAACGGTTTAATTGAAGATGGCAAAAAATTTAGTAGTTATTGGT
>RHAY01000108.1 GCA_010031285.1 Methylophilaceae bacterium
ATTGATGAAGAACACCGTTTCGGCGTTCGTCAGAAAGAATTACTCAAGGCAATGCGGGCAGAAGTAGATGTTTTGACACTTACCGCAACACCGATTCCGCGAACACTATCTATGGCTATGGAAGGCTTGCGAGAATTTTCAATTATTTCTACACCGCCACAAAAACGCTTATCAATTAAAACATTCGTAAATAACTATTCAGAAGGCATTATTCGCGAAGCTGTTTTAAGGGAATTTAATCGAGGCGGTCAAGTTTATTTCTTGCATAACGATGTTGATACTATTCTTTCAATGAAAGAAAAATTAGAAAAATTAATACCTGAAGCAAGAATTGAAATAGCGCATGGACAAATGCGAGAGCGAGAGCTTGAAAGAGTTATGCATGATTTTTATCAACAAAAAGCTAATATTTTGCTTTGTACAACAATTATCGAAACAGGCATAGATATTCCTTCAGCAAATACAATTATTATGAATCGTGCAGATATGTTTGGCTTGGCTCAACTTCATCAATTAAGGGGTAGGGTAGGAAGATCTCATCACCAAGCATATGCTTATTTGCTTATTGATCCTGACAGAAAAATTAGTGGTCATGCGCAAAAACGATTAGAAGCTATTCAACTTTTAGAGGATTTAGGAGCTGGATATTATCTTGCCATTCATGATTTGGAAATTCGCGGAGCTGGTGAGCTTCTGGGTCTCAATGATCATGAGGCACTCATGGAAATGAAAGAAGAATTGGTAGATCGTTTTGGTGTCATGCCTGAACAAACGCAATCACTTATTTCTTTTCATGACTTAAGAATTTACATTCAACATCTCGACATTAAAAAAATTGATGCAAGCGACAGTACAATTCAAATTAGCTTTGCAAGTGATAGTAAAATAGATCCACTAAAGCTTATCAAACTTCTGAGTAACGATAAACGTTGTCGTATGAATGGGCCTGATAAAATTAAAATTGCTGTCACAATTGGTGATATTTTAGAGCGAGTTAAGTTTATTAAAGATTTTTTGAATAAAATATTCGAAACATGAAAAGAATAGTAGTCTTCCTTATATTTTTCAACTTATTTAGTTGCTCTTTAAATTTAAAGAAAGAGCCTGTCATTGGCGACTCATCAGATACTATTCTCAATTATTCAACATGGGGCAAGCCTAAAAATAAAAAAGTTATTGTAAGAAGTAATGGCAATGACGAGGAATGGATTTACGAAAGGGGTATTCTCTATATTAAAGGTGGTGAGCTTACTTCAATTCAAGAATTTAAAGAGAAATAACGGATTTAATAACTAAATTTTCAATCTCATAAGTTTTGGCACAAAGTCTTCAATTTTACTATTTGGCGTGTCAATTTCAATGTGTGCTGTGGGCTTTACTTCATGAAAATGCTTGCCGTAGATACTCCAAAGCATAGATAAGAATGAATTTGAAGCAGGCTTCATTTCATCTTTAAATATTAAAGAACCTACAAGATGAAGTTTAGCTTTTGCTCTTGTCATAGCAACATAAAGTAATCTTTTTAATTCATTTTCTTCCTTATTTTTTTCAATGTTATAAATTAAATCATGCAAATGAGGTAGTTTATTATCGGGTTCGTTAAATGCTGTGACATCGTATATATGATTATTTTTGATGTAATTATCAGACACAATCATTTTTTTGTCTGATGCACGCGTAGTTGAATTTAATGATGGAATAATGACTGTATCAAATTCTAGGCCTTTCGCTTTATGAATGGTAAAAAATTGAATGCGCTCTTCAGCTGAAGGAATGTCGGATAAGTATGTTTTTGTGATTTGATGTTCGACCAATTCAAAGTCAATAGCTATAGGCGTGCTCGATGTTTGTAAAATATCGAAAAATTTATTTATATCTACGATGTCATTTGGGTTATGAAGACATAGCTCCCCACCTAAATTCATCCATACTGATTCTATAAGCCTTCTAATGTGAATCTTATTTTTATGTTCAAATGCATTTTTTAGTATATCGACGAGTCGGTTAATTCTTTTTCTTCCGTCAGAAGAAATAGTATTTATTTTGTTTGCATCATTAATAATTTCCCATACAGTAGATGCATGATCATCCTGAAAAAGTATAACTAAATCATTAAGTGTTATGCCGCACCAAGGAGCTCTGAGAATTGCAAGCCAATGAATTCGGTCGCTCAAATCAAGCATCGCGTAACTTAAAGATAGAATGTCTTGAATTGATTGATGCTGATCTAAAGCATCTATTTCTACCGCATTAAATTTTAAGGTAGGTTTAAATTTGCGAATGTAATTTATTAATTCTGAAAGATGGCTTCTTGATCTTGTGAGAATGGCAATTTTTTCATTATCAGGAAATGT
>RHAY01000109.1 GCA_010031285.1 Methylophilaceae bacterium
TCAGGGCTATATTGACCTATCTTTAATATAAAACTTGGTGATGCATCTACATGGTAATTAGCCGACTTGTAAGACTCTAAAAGTTCTTTATTGATTGAAGTGTCAATCATTTATTTAAATGTTAGATAAAGTAAAAAATAAAGTTAAGTAATTAGTTTTTATGAAGCCTTACGCTAAAACTTTATATAAATTATAAATACTAATAGCAGTTATTAAAAAACCAACAGCCACTAACAATTTTTTTGTTGATAGTTTGCTTGTAAGATAAGCAGCAAAAGGTGCGCTAAATAAGCCACCAATTATAAGGCCAGCTACTAAAATCCAATGACCAGCACTTCCGAGTAGTATAAATGTTATCCCTGTAGCAAAGGACACAAAAAACTCAGCTGTATTTACAGATCCAATAGTATGTCTTGGACTATTACCTTGGCCAATCAGAGTAGAAGTCACTATCGGTCCCCATCCACCTCCACCTATTGCATCTAAAAAGCCACCTGTAAGCGCTAATTTTCTGACATGCTTTATTTTTTTATTGTTATGTTTAATCAATATAAATGCTTTTCGTAAAATAAATAACCCCATCAGTAATAGATAGACAGTGATATAAGGCTTGATTAATTTACCATCAATCGATGTGAGGATATATGCGCCAAGAATGCCTCCAATCACTCCAGGAATTACTAATTTTTTAAATAAATCTTTATGTACATTTCCAAATTTAATATGTGAAATTCCTGAAAAAGCGGTAGTGAATATTTCAGCAACATGAACCGCACCAGATGCTGCAGCCGGAGTTGCACCTATGCCAATTAAAAAAGATGTTGATGTAATACCATAAGCCATACCTAGAGACCCATCAACTAATTGTGCAAGAAGTCCCACAAGCATCGCCTCATAAAATAAATCTGAAGTAACAACATCGGAAGCAAATGAAGCAATGCTGATTTTAGTTTCAGGAGATAGCTTTAATAGCCAAAAGACAATACCTATACTAATTAAAAAAGTTACTTGTAAAAAGATTTTTCGATTTAGTTTTAAAGTATTAGAGTCTTCCTCTGCAGGAGGCAGTCCAAATTTAAGATGATCTTTATTAAGTTTAGAGTTTGTATATTCTGAATTACGGTTAATACGCATAGATATCCTTTCGAAAATTTATCGAAAGGATATAGATGTGATTAATTGATTGGAAATACTATTTAATTATTTGCTTATATAAAAAAATGAATAAGACATTTATTTAAATGTCATACGCTTAAAAGTGCCATCTTTATTTATGAACGTGTGTTTGATGACAGCTAACACATGAAGCCCTAAAAGCACGAGCAGCAATATACCAATGATTTCATGCGTTTCTTTAAAGAAGTCTCTTACTGTTTCATTACCTAAGCCTTCAACTAATGTGATACCAAACCATTTGATACCATATTTACTATAAAGCGCCATTGTTGCGCCAGAAATAGGAACTAATACCATCAAGAAATACAAGGAGTGATGTGTTGCCGTGGCTAATTTTTTCTCCCAAGCTTTCATGGTTTTAATAAGCGCAGGTGCTGGATGTGTAAGCCTCCAAAAAATTCTGAATGCAATAAGACCTAAGATGGTAATACCAATTGATTTATGAAGGTTGAAATAGAAGGTACGAGGTGATACTTCTTCGCTCAGTTGCCACGTATAAATCCCTAGATCAAATAAATCATAACTTGAAGATTTAGCAGCTTCTTTTGGTAGGTCACACATATACCATCCTAATAAGAACATAAAGATAATACCGAAGCCAATTAGCCAATGAAGAATGATTGCGGTCTTTGTATATTTTGTGGATGCTTTTGCCATCATAAATTCCTTAAATAAAGTCTATTTTAGCTTACTCTAAAACATTGAGTGTGTTTAAAAAGATATTTTCATGATAACCATGATTAATAAAAATATTTGATAAAGATTAAATAAAAAAAGCAGCCTTCAAGGCTGCTTTTTTTAAACCCTCATAAACCTTATTTACGTTTTTTTGATTGACTTGCGTTATCAAGTGCAAACGTTGTGACTGGATTTTGCATTAAAACAATTAAGCCACCTGTAATTGCAAAGTATTGAAGCGCTTGTTGAAGTGGAATAAGGTATACAGGAGAAGGCAAAAGTGTAGCCGTATACAAATAAGATAGTGCATTGATGAGTGTATAAATGGTGAGTATAAGTGCAGCAAATCTTGTTTTAAAACCTATAAAAAGTGCTAAGCCACCTAAGAGTTGCACAATGACAGAAATCGGTGCAAAAATACCTGGAAGACCATGGCTCATGAGTCCATT
>RHAY01000110.1 GCA_010031285.1 Methylophilaceae bacterium
TACATGAAGTTTCTCAAACTTTGGAGAATGGGGATTTGACTTAGATCAATCGTCGTGCAAAATACGTTCACCTTCTTTTTCCGTATCTTCAAACTGTCCGCTATGAACTGCCCACCAAAGACCTGCAAGGATAACAAGCACTAAGATGACGGAAAAAGGTACTAGTAAATAAAGAATATCCATAATTTGAAGTATAAGTCTTTTAATTCAAGTTAGAAGGCTAATCGTGCTGCATTCAAGATGACAAAAAGTGAGCTCAATGCCATACCGAGTCCAGCTAACCATGCCGGTAAAAATCCCATCACAGCTAAAGGAATACAAATCAAGTTATATAAAGCTGCCCAAACTAAATTTTGCTTAATAATTTTCATCGTACGTTTGGCCTCCTCTATCAATTGAGGAATAAAACGAAGCTCACCTTTTAAAATAATAAAGTCTGATTGTGCTTGAGATAGAGGTGCGCCTTGACCAAGCGCAATGGAAGCGTGAGCAAAAGCCAATACAGGCCCGTCATTTAATCCATCGCCCACCATAAGTACTTTCGAATGTTGTGATTGAAGTAATTGAATATGTCTTAATTTATCCTCGGGCGAACATTGACCCTTAATATTTTTTATACTTAATTGATCAGCTACTCTTTTAACGGATGACAATTTATCTCCTGACAAAATTTCAATATTTAAATGATATTGTTTAAGTTTTTCAATCGATTGAAGCGCATCTTCTTTAATCGACTCTGTCATCATGAAACTTGCCACCCAATCATCGTCATGCATTAAATGCACTTGTAATTGTTCTTCTTTTAAGTGATCAAACTCATTACCCTTTAAGCCACAAAAACTAAGCGAGCCCAATTTAAAATTGCCTAAAGATGTTTTGGCCAATAATCCGCCGCCACTGATTTCTTCGATTTTTTCAATTTTGAATGATGTATCAATCTCAGCGGCATTCATAAAAGCTCTCGAGACCGGATGGAGAGAGGAAGCAGATAATGACGACGCAATAACTAAAGCTTCTTCCTCAGTAATTTTTTTATTGGTAAATATTTTTTCAATAAGAATTTGATCATTGGTTAATGTACCTGTCTTATCAAATACCACTGTATTAATTTGCGTTAAAGCTTCAAGTGCTTGCATTTTTTGCACCAAAATACCTTGTCTTGCTAAAAAGCCTGACATACTTAACATCGCTGCAGGTGTTGCAAGAGATAGCGCGCATGGGCACGTCACAATTAATACAGCAACTGCTGCAACAATAGCCTTCGCATGATCAAACTGCCAAAAATAAATGCCTACGCTTAAGGCTAATAAAATCACAATCCATAAAAAATGTTTAGCAATGCGATCCGCCATTAAAGCTAAACGTGGTTTATCCGTAGATGCTTTTTCCATCAAATGCACAATTTTGGCATAGCGCGTTTCTTGTCCTACAAGTTCAACTTGCATATGAACAGGATTGGTTAAATTAAAGCTGCCCGCAATAATTTTTGCGTGAATAGATTTTCTAATAGCGGCGGACTCTCCTGTTAATAATGCTTCATCAGCATTTGTGGAACCCATCACAATTTCTCCGTCTGCAGGAAAAGCTTCTCCGGGTTTCACTTCAACTGTATCGCCAACTTGAAGAAGATTGGCAGGTATTTTTTCAATGCTGCCGTTAGGATTCACTCGACTGACTATACGAGGCATTCGCCTCATTAATACATCCAGCGCACCTGCTGTTTTATCACGCATTTTTAATTCAATCCATCGTCCTGTTAAAAGAAAAAATACAAACATAGTGAGTGAATCAAAATAAACTTCTTTACCAAGTAAACCATTAGGATCAAAAGTTGCTGCGGTACTTACGATAAACATAATCAAAATGCCGAGTGATACAGGCATATCCATACTAATTTGTTTTGTTTTTAAATCATTAAGCGCGCTTTTAAAAAAAGGGCCACATGAAAATAACATCACGGGCAATGTAATCACCCAACTAGCCCACTCCATTAAGCCTTTCATATTGCTTGTCATTTCACCAGGAATAGCCATATAAGTCGGCACTGAAAACATCATGACTTGCATCATGCAAAATCCCGCAACTAAGAGTCGCCACAACGCTTGCCTTTGATTTTTTTTACGCTCATCCTGATGCAATAAATCGCTGGCTGGAAAAGCTTGATATCCCGCTTTATAAATGCCGCTCGCCCAGAGAGATGGCTTAATAAGATTTGATTGCCAAATAATTTTGGCATGACCTGATGTAGCATTGACGGAAACTTCGACAACACCTGGTAAAGGCTTTAATGTATTT
>RHAY01000012.1 GCA_010031285.1 Methylophilaceae bacterium
GCATTTACAAACTTCGGTGCTTCCGCTTTCCTTTCATGAAAATCATTTTAAGCTTTACTTGGAATATCAAAAAATGAGACATGAAAAAACAAAAACAACAGATGATGATGTTAACCAGTACAGTGAATTTTTATTACAAAGTAATATTGATAGTCGATTAATTCAATTTCAAGATCAAACCGATTTAAAAATAGTAAGTTTTGTTGATGTAATTGATGATGGGATTTCCGC
The DNA here is from genome assembly GCA_010031285.1 of Methylophilaceae bacterium. Taxonomy (GTDB): domain Bacteria; phylum Pseudomonadota; class Gammaproteobacteria; order Burkholderiales; family Methylophilaceae; genus Methylopumilus. The sequence goes on from RHAY01000012.1 coordinate 232, forward strand.
AGTCTACACATTTTATGATACTTACGATAAATCGCTCAGTTATGGCACTTATTCCATACTATGGCTTATCAATTGGTGCATAGAAAAGAAATTAGATTATGTATATTTAGGCTATTGGATTAAAGAGAGTAAAAAGATGAATTACAAAACTCACTTTAAGCCTTTCGAATTATTCATCAATAACGAATGGCAATCATTTAATAGTGAACATGATACAATTCAATTGTTAAACAATATCAAATAAATCAACTATATACAGTGAATAAAATTCTTATTTTTGGTGTCGGTCTCATTGGTGGATCCATTGCACTTTCTGCTAAAAAATCAGGTTTTGCGTCTAGTATTGTGGGCGTCGGAAGAAATCAAGATAACCTTAACGACGCAATTAGATTGAAGCTTATTGATCGAATAAGCGAAGACTTAAAGAAAGATATTGCTGAAGCTCATATTATTATTATCGCAACGCCTGTTGCACAATTTCCCTCCATACTCAAAACGATCCAACCCCATTTATCTTCACACACGATTATTACTGATGTGGGTAGTACAAAATCAGATGTCGTAGAATCAGCAAAACAAATTTTAGGGCCGCATTATTCCCAATTTATTGGTGGGCATCCTATTGCTGGATCAGAAAAACATGGGGCAACAGCAGCACACATTGATTTATTTAAAAATAAAAATGTCATACTAACGCCAGATCAAGAGACGTCACATGAAGCAAAAGAAAAAATCGAAACATTATGGAAAACTGCAGGCGCAATAGTTTCAAATATGTCTCATAGTGACCATGACAAAATATTTTCCACAATTAGCCATCTTCCTCACTTATTAGCGTTTTCTCTTGTAGATATGATTACTCAAAGAGTTAATGCTAATGAACTTTTAAAATTTGCTGCGAGTGGCTTTAAAGATTTCACAAGAATTGCGGCAAGCTCTCCTGAGATGTGGAAAGATATTACGCTCGCAAATAAGAATTTTATTCTTGAAGATATTAAGCATTTTGAAAATCAAATTAAATTACTTAAAGAAGCTATTGAACACGAAGATGCCAAAAAGATTTTAGCCTTATTTGAAAATGCAAGTAAAACTCGAAACGAATGGTCACATTAAACTGAGCGCATGACAAACCAAAAGAAATTAAAAGCTATTCAATCCGTTTCTGGTCAAGTCACTCTCCCTGGATCTAAAAGTATTACTAATCGCATTCTTCTTTTATCTGCGATTGCAGATGGAGAAACAGTGATCAAACATCCACTTCAATCAGACGATACAAATCATATGATTGAAGCGCTAAAAATACTTCAAGTTGATCTTACACAAAATAAGAATGGTGACATTCACATTAAAGGCTCTCAAGGTCAGTTCAAAAATAAATCAGCTGAAATTTTTCTAGGCAATGCAGGCACTGCTTTTAGGCCACTCACCGCAGCTTTATCTTTTAGTCAAGGTAATTACATGCTAAGTGGCGTACCTCGAATGCATGAGCGGCCTATTAAAGATCTTGTCGATGCTCTTTTACAATTAAATGCAAATATCTCCTACCTCAATCAAGAAGGTTATCCACCGCTAAAAATATCTCCTTCTGAAATTATTGTTAACAGCTCAGTAAAAATTAGAGGTGATATTTCAAGTCAATTCTTAACAGCGCTATTAATGGCGATTCCACTTACAAAAAAAGAAGTATCTATCGAAATCGTCGGTGATTTAATTTCAAAACCATATATTGATATCACCCTTAATCTTATGAGTCGATTTGGTGTGCACGTAAAAAAAATAGACTGGCAACACTTTCTGATTCCAGGCTCAAGTGCTTATGTGAGCCCAGGTGAAATATTTGTTGAGGGTGACGCCTCATCAGCTTCTTACTTCTTAGCCGCCGGTGCGCTTGCTGGTGATATTGAAGTCAAAGGTATTGGGAAAAATAGCATTCAAGGTGATGTGAAATTTACTGAAGCCCTAGCTCTTATGGGCGCTAAAATTAAAACTCTTGAAGCATCGATTAAGGTTTCAAAAGTTAAAACACTTCAAGCAATCAATCTTGATTGCAACCATATTCCAGATGCTGCAATGACACTTGCGGTTTTAGCATTATTTGCAAATGGTACAACTAAACTTCACAACATTGGAAGTTGGCGCGTTAAAGAAACTGATCGTATTAAAGCTATGGCAACTGAACTTAAAAAGTTGGGTGCAGCGGTTGTTGAAGGTGAAGATTTTATTGAAATCACTCCTCCACTTCATATCAAAGAAGATGTAGAAATAGATACTTATGATGATCATCGAATAGCGATGTGTTTCTCATTGGTCAGCCTTAAAAATATCTCAATCACAATTAATGATCCAGCATGTGTGAATAAAACATTCCCCACATACTTTGAAGTATTAGAAAGTATTATAAAAACATAGATGACCTCTCACATTCCTATTATTGCGATTGATGGCCCTTCCGCTTCTGGAAAAGGTACTGTCGCTAAACTTGTTGCAGAAAAACTAGGCTTTCATTATCTAGACTCTGGATCAATTTATCGAACGATCGCTTATGCGGGTCGCATGCAAAATATTCCCCTCGATAACGAAGCTTTACTTCTCAAAGTCCTAGAAAATGCTGATTTAAGCTTCAAAAATGATCAAATTTTACTCAATGGTAAAGACGTCTCGGAAGCGATACGTACTGAAGAATCAGGTCGCGGAGCCTCTGAAGTTGCGGTTCATAAGGCTTTAAGAGAGGCGATTCTCGGATTTCAGAGGAGTTTTGAAAAAAGCCCTGGATTGGTGGCCGAAGGAAGGGATATGACATCGGTTGTTTTCCCCCATGCTGGCATTAAAATCTTCTTAACCGCAAGCGCTCAAATTAGAGCCGAAAGAAGATATAAACAGTTGATCTCAAAAGGAAACCCTGCTAATATGGCCTCGGTTTTAAGTGAAATTATTCTAAGAGATAAGCGAGATTTTCAAAGAGAAATCTCTCCCCTCTTAAAAACAAAAGACGCTATTGAAATAGATACAGACACATTAAGCATATCTGATGCCGTTGATAACATCACCCATCTCTTCAGTTTAAAGTCTCAAACGTCTTAAAAAATTGGTGTAATAGATTTCAAAGATCTATTGCTAACTTTAACATCCCTATCGCTAGGTAGGACTTTATAGGTAACATTTAATGGCAACGACAGCAAAAAATACAGAATCAAAATCCACAGAAAGTTTCGCAGCTCTATTCGAAGAAAGCATAGCGCTTCAAGAAATGCGTTCAGGCGAAGTAATTACAGCCGAAGTTATATCGATTGATAATGACTTTGTGATTGTAAACGCAGGACTTAAATCAGAAAGCGTAATCAAAGCAGAAGAATTCCTTAATGACCAAGGCGAACTTGACGTTAAAGTGGGTGACTTTGTTAAAGTTGCAATTGAAAAACTAGAAGACGGCTTCGGCTCAACAATCCTATCAAGAGATAAAGCAAAGAAAATGCAAGCATGGCTTGACCTTGAAGATGCAATGAATCAAGGAACGGTAGTTAAAGGTTTTGTAAGTAGTCGCGTTAAAGGTGGCTTAAGAGTATCTGTAAATGGAATCACAGCATTCTTACCAGGCTCACTCGTTGATGTAAGACCTGTTAAAGACACATCACCATTTGAAAATAAAGAATGGGATCTTAAAGTTATCAAAATTGATAAGAAAAGAAATAACGTGGTTGTTTCTAGAAAAGCAGTGATGGAACAATCCACAGGTGCAGATAGAGATGCTGTTATTGGAACACTTACTGAAGGTGCAACTGTCAAAGGTATTATTAAAAATATCACAGATTATGGTGCATTCGTTGATTTAGGCGGTATTGACGGTTTACTTCATATTACTGACTTAGCATGGAGACGCGTAAAGCATCCATCTGAAATTTTAAATATTGGTGATGAAGTTGAAGCTAAAGTGCTTAAATTTGATCAAGAAAAAAATCGTGTTTCATTAGGTTTAAAACAACTCGACGATGATCCTTGGAAAGGTTTATCAAGAAGATATCCAGTTAGCTCGCGTCTATTCGGTAAAGTATCTAACTTAACTGATTACGGTGCATTCGTTGAAATTGAAGCTGGTATTGAAGGTTTAGTTCACGTTTCAGAAATGGATTGGACAAATAAAAATATTCACCCTGGAAAAATTGCGCAGCTCGGTGACGAAGTTGAAGTAATGATTCTTGAAATTGATGAAGACAGAAGAAGACTTTCATTGGGTATGAAACAATGTAAATCAAATCCATGGGCAGAATTTTCTGAAACACATAAAAAAGGTGACAAAGTAAGCGGCCCTATTAAATCAATCACTGATTTCGGAATCTTTATCGGTCTAGATGGTGGCATAGATGGTCTTATTCATTTATCTGATATCTCTTGGGATAAGACAGGTGAAGAGGCGATTAGAAACTTTAAAAAAGGTGACGATCTCGAAGCGCTCATCGTGGCAATCGATGTTGAGAAAGAAAGAATTTCTCTTGGCCTTAAACAATTATCAGGCGACAACTTCTCAGGCTTCACAAAAGCTAATGACAAAGGAAGTTTTGTTAAAGGTATAGTTAAATCAGCAGATGCTTCCGGTATTATAGTAACTTTAGCTGATCAAGTTGAAGGTAAGGTTGATATCAATGAAGTCAGCGAAGATAAAATTGATGATGCTTCAACTGTTGTTAAAGCTGGTGACGAAATTGAAGTTAAAATACTCAATATCGATGCTAAAGAAAAAACAATCCAACTTTCACTTAAATCTAAAAATTCAGCTAAACCAAAAGCTGCTAAGAAAAAAGTAGAGGTTGAACAAAGTTCTGATAATGCTGGGACAACTAACCTTGGCGCGTTATTAAAGGCAAAATTAGATAGTAAAAAATAATTTATCTTATGACGAAGTCTAAATTAATCAACTTACTTGCTAGCCGTTTCTCTCAGTTAGTCTATAAAGACGCTGAGTTATCGGTCAAAACAATTCTAGATGCTATGGGTGAAACACTCTCCAAAGGTAAAAGAATTGAAATTAGAGGGTTTGGTAGTTTTAGTTTAAATTACCGACCACCTCGCTTGGGCAGAAACCCTAAAACAGGTTCAAAAGTGGAGGTGCCAGAGAAATATGTTCCACATTTTAAAGCAGGCAAAGAACTAAGAGATCGCGTTGATAAATAAGACTAGACATCATTTAAAAGCATATCTTCTAACCAGGATATGCTTTTTTTTTGATCAATCAATTAATAGATATACAATAAATCAAATATGATTCAATTCGAATATTGGTGGCTCCTTGTTATCCCCTTCTTCTTTGCATTAGGTTGGATAGCCGCTCGTATTGACATTAAACAACTCATGAAGGAATCAACAAGCCTTCCTGCGACCTACTTTAAAGGCCTTAATTACCTTATTACTAATCAATACGAAAAAGCAGTTAACGCTTTTATGGATGCTGTTCGTATTAATAATGAATCACTTGAATTACACTTTGCTTTAGGCAGTATCTTAAGACGAATAGGTCACATTGATCGCGCTATCAATATGCATTTAGATTTATTAGAAAATCGTGATCTTAATCCATCACAAGAAGAATCCGTGAAAGCTGAATTAGCTCAAGATTATCTTAAAGCAGGCTTATTTGATCGGGCTGAAGAATTATTCCTTAAATTAGAATCTGGAAAATATAAACAATACGCATCTAATGCTTTACTTGAGATTTACGTGAAAGAACGTGAATGGCAAAACGCATTACCATTGTGAAATTGCATTGAATGCGATTTTAGATAAAGATAAAAAGTCAGCAATTAAATCACTTAACGATGCACTCGATGCGCATAAGAAATGTGTTCGAGCAAATATTTTACTTGGTGATTTAGATGCAGAAGATGGTGATCATAATAAAGCGATCAATCACTGGAAAAAAATTGAGTTTCAAGATCCAGAATCCTTAGGTCTTGTCGCAGCCAAAATACTTAATTCATTTGAAAAACTTAAAAAACCCGAAGAAGGTTTATCACTCCTAAATCTTTATTTTGAAAATTACAAATTAAGATCACTGCTTAATGTAATCTATGAAGCAACATTAAAACTAGAAGGCTCTGAAATGGCCGAAGAGCTTGCACGCAAAGAGCTTATAAGAAAACCAAGCCTTCAAGCATTAGATCAATTATTTCAAGCCCGTGCTTTAAATAGCAAACATAAAGAACAAGACATCCAACTTATTCAACAAACTGTTCGTAATGCTATTGGTAATCGACGTTTATTTACATGCAGCAGCTGTGGCTTTAAAGCTAAACAGCATCATTGGCAGTGTCCAGCTTGTAATGCCTGGGAAGCACTTCCGTCAGAGCCTACTGAGATGAATGAAATTAGTTAATGACAGCAACGTATAAAGTTACCGTAGCTCTTGATTTTGCGAATCTTGCAGATGCAAAAACATTGGTTTCGCAACTTAATCCAGAATATTGCAATCTAAAAGTCGGTAAAGAATTATTCACAACAACTGGGCCTGCTTTTATTGAATACCTGCACAATAAAAATTTCAAAGTATTTTTAGATCTTAAATTCCATGACATTCCTACGACCGTTAAAAAAGCATGTGAAGCAGCAAGTCAGTTAGGTGTCTGGATGCTTAATGTTCATGCTTCTGGAGGAAGTCACATGTTGGAAGCAGCTCTCGAAGGCACGAGTAGGGCCAAACAACCCCCTCTTCTTATCGCAGTCACTGTATTGACAAGTATGGATCAAAAGACTTTAGAAGAAGTTGGTGTGTCTAGAAAGATAGAAGACCAAGTATTGCGTCTTGCAAAATTAACCGAACAAAGTGGGCTTCAAGGTATCGTCTGTTCTGCCAAAGATTTAGACTTCTTAAAAAACCAGTTTAATCCATCATTTTTATTTGTAACGCCAGGTATAAGGACGGCCGGGGACGTGGCAAATGATCAAGTGAGAACTATGACGCCTTTAGAAGCTATCAAAGCAGGATCCAATCATTTAGTAATTGGAAGACCCATTACCCAATCAAAAGATCCATCAAAAACTTTAGAAAAAATTTATTTAGAAATTAACCAAGATTAATTATTTAATACGCATACCAGGTTTAGCGCCTTGATCTGGATAAAGTACAAACGGCCCATCAGATTCATTGCTTGCAGCAAGCACCATACCCTCAGATAAACCAAATTTCATTTGTCTTGGTTTTAAATTAGCAACCATGACAGTCAATTTTCCAATTAGCTGATCAGGATTATATTTAGATTTAATACCTGCAAAAACTTGTCTTGGACGACCATCATTGAGATCTAAGCTTAATCTTAAAAGACTATCTGCACCTTCCACAAAAGAAGCTTCTTTAATAAGAGCAACTCTTAAATCGATTTTCATAAAATCTTCAATAGAAATCATCGATTGATCGGTGTCTGCTTTCTTCGAAGATTCATTGTTTTTGTCCAAAGACTCTTTGTTTGATTCAATCATCATATCGATATCTTTCTTTTCAACTCTAGTTAATATGTGCTGATACTCGTTAACGGTAATGTCATTTTTATCAAGATCTTTAAATGACTTAAATTCTTTTTCATTAAAAAATTTTGCTATATCTGACGCAAGTTTAGGCAATACAGGTGCAAGATATATAGAAAGTCGCCTAAAAGCCTCAAGACTTCTACTACATATCACATGTAAGTCTGAACCTGATTTATGTTGTGTATCATCTTTTGCAAGAGTCCAGGGTGCTTTCGTATTAACATACTCATTTGTAATATCTGCTATACGCATAATTTCACGAACAGCACGGCCGTACTCTCTAGACTCATAGCAACTCTTGATTTCAGTTTCAATATCTTTGCATTTTTGAGAAATAGCAATATGTTCTTGATCAGTTTTTGCATCATCAAGGAAAAGTTTACCTTCAAAGTATTTACGAATAAATCCTGAGGTTCGACTTGCGATATTAATAAATTTGCCGACAAGATCGCTATTTACTCGAGATAAAAAATCATCTAAATTAAGATCAATATCTTCCATCGTATTATTTAATTTAGCAGCGTAATAGTATCGAAGGTAGTCTGGATTTTTAATATGATCCAAGTAACTTCGAGCTGTAATGAATGTACCCCGAGATTTAGACATCTTCTCAGCATTTACCGTAAGAAAACCATGGGCAAAAATCTTTGTTGGTTTTCTATAACCAGAAAATTCTAAAGTTGCTGGCCAAAATAATGCATGGAAATAAAGAATATCTTTACCAATAAAATGATATAGCTCTGTTTTTGAATCTGCGTTCCAAAACTCATCAAAATTAATCTTTTTATCTTCACAGAGTTTTTTAAAACTCGCCATATACCCGATGGGAGCATCAAGCCAGACATAAAAATATTTACCTGGTGCATCAGGAATTTCAAAACCAAAATAAGGTGCATCTCTTGAAATGTCCCAATCAGCCAAGCCGGATTTAAACCACTCCTTCATTTTATTGGCAGCCTCCTGCTGAAGCGTGCCAGAAGATGTCCAGTTTTCCAAAAATGTTTCACACTCTGAAAGCTTAAAGAAGTAATGATCAGTTTCTTTTCTTATAGGAATAGAACCTGAGACAGAAGAGGTCGGATTAATTAATTCAGTGGGAGCATATGTTGCACCACAAACTTCACATGAATCGCCATATTGATCTTTGGCGTGACACTTAGGACACTCTCCTTTAATAAACCGATCAGGCAAAAACATTTCTTTTACTGGATCGTAAAATTGCTCTATGGTTTTTGTATAAATCTTCTTATTCTGTTTAAGTTTTTTATAGACAGTTTGAGAAAGCTCAAGATTTTCAGAAGAATTTGTAGAATAAAAATTATCAAAATTTATAAAAAAATCAGAAAAATCTTTCGAATGTTCTATATGTACTTTTTTAATTAGCGCTTCCGGCGAAATACCCTCTTTTTCAGCCCGAAGCATAATGGGGGTTCCATGTGTATCATCTGCGCAAACGTAATAAGCCTCATGGCCTTGCATTTTTTGAAATCTAACCCAAATATCAGTTTGGATATATTCCACTAAATGACCTAAATGAATGCTCCCATTCGCGTACGGCAAGGCTGAAGTGACTAAGATCTTTCGCATGAATTGAGAAACTTTATTGATTTGACTAAGTCCCTATTCTATCAAATGACGCCTCAACTAAGATAGGTTAAAATTACCGCCTCATGACTTACTCAGAAGAACAAATAAAAGATCTGCTAAAAGATGTTGTTGACCCCAATACGAACGACAACCTTATTAACGATAAATCTATCAAAAGCATTTCAATAAAAGATAGTGATATTGGTATCAAAGTCTTGCTTGGCTACCCAGCCAAAAGCCAATTAAATGACATCAAAAATTTGATTACGACTCAAATTAAAAAAATATTACCTGAAGTTAATTTAAATATTGAAGTTGATTTTAAAATCACATCTCATGCAGCTCAAAAAGGCATAGCACTTATTTCTGGTGTTAAGAATATTATTGCTGTGGCTTCTGGCAAGGGTGGCGTAGGAAAATCTACAACCGCAGTCAATCTCGCTTTAGCTTTATCCGCTGAAGGTGCACGTGTAGGCATTTTGGATGCTGATATTTATGGTCCAAGCCAACCTCAAATGTTAGGAATATACACAAAACCTGAGAGTAAAGATGGCAAGTCAATGGAGCCTATAATAGCTCACAATATTCAAGCTATGTCGATTGGATTCCTTGTAGATACAGAAACACCCATGGTATGGCGCGGCCCTATGGTCACAGGCACACTCGAACAACTCTTAAAAGAAACAAGGTGGGATAATCTTGATTACCTTATTGTTGATTTACCTCCTGGCACTGGTGATATTCAGCTTACCTTATCTCAAAAAGTCCCTGTCACAGGCGCTATTATCGTTACAACGCCACAAGATATTGCCTTACTTGATGCTAGACGCGGATTAAAAATGTTTGAAAAAGTTAATATTCCAATTATTGGTATTGTAGAAAATATGGCCATGCATACATGTTCAAAATGTGGCAACGAAGAACACATTTTTGGATCGGGTGGCGCTGAAAAAATGTGTCAGGATTATGGTGTATCTCTTCTAGGAAGCTTGCCTTTAGACATTAAGATTAGAGAGCAAGCTGATAATGGAAACCCAACAGTGGTAGCAGAGCCTGAAAGCAGTGCTGCAAAAACTTACAAGAAAATTGCCCGTTTAACGGCCATTAAAGTCTCTAAACTTGCCCAAGATTACAGCAATAAATTCCCAAATATTGTGATTCAAAAAACCTAATTTACATTAAAACAAAATACATCTACCCCATTGTTACAGGTGATTTTGCTTGCAGGTATTAAATCCCCCGCTTTCCATTGATTTATCGCAGTCTGTTTCTCTTTTCCACTGACCAGGAAAAGCACAGATCTAGATCGACTTAAGCGTGCTGGCGACATTGATATTCTTGATGGTGGCGGTTTGGGTGCATCAAAGATCGCTAAAGCATCTAAGTTGCTATCCCAACTATGTCCTGGAAATAAGCTTGCAGTATGTGCGTCTTCACCAAGCCCTAAAAGAACTAAATCAAAATCGCCTACCTTACTTAGCGTTTCATTATATAAATGTGCGCCTTCTACCGGACCAAGCTCCGCTGGAATTATATGAATATTTTGGGCGGGAATATCAATATGATTGAGCCAAACCTCAAAAGCCATCGTGCTATTTCGCTCTTGGTGCGTAAAATCTAGACATCGCTCATCTCCAAAATAAACATGCCATTTATGCCAATCAGTGTTGATGTTTTTAAGAAGTGTATAGACATTTTTAGGTGTCGATCCTCCGGCTAATACAAGATGAAATTCACCACGCGCTTTAATTGAAGAATCAGCTAAGGCTAAAATCCTCTCCATAGCCGCTTGATCAAGAGAAACCTGGCTTTCAAATGACTGCCACTTAATTTGCTTCAAATTCATGTAAATCTTTCAAAATAATTTGGATTTTATATCGAAATCAATTCCTTGAAGAGGCTTGCGTTTGATATAATTTAACTTGTATCGCACTTTAAACTAATTTGCTTTATTCCAAAA
>RHAY01000111.1 GCA_010031285.1 Methylophilaceae bacterium
GCTGAAGCCGATCTTGCAACTGCAGAAAAAATAGGTATTGATTCTGGACTTCGAGCCATACACCCCATCACACAAAAAGAAGTGCCTATTTGGATCGCTAATTATGTGCTGATGAATTATGGTTCTGGCGCAGTGATGGCGGTTCCAGCTCACGATGAAAGAGATTTTCATTTTGCGAAAAAATATAAACTCAAAATTGAACAGGTTATTGAGCCAATAGATTCAAAAAAAATTAATCTTGCTGAGGCTGCATATACTGATCATGGTAGGTTAATTAATTCTGGTGAATTTAATGGTTTGGAATTTCAAGCAGCGTTCGATGCCATTGTTAAAAAATTAACATCTATCAATAAGGGTAAAAAAACAACGCAATTTAGATTGCGCGATTGGGGTATTTCAAGACAGCGTTACTGGGGATGTCCAATACCTATTATTAAATGCCTCTCATGTGGCGAAGTGCCTGTGCCCGAAAAAGACTTGCCTGTTGTATTGCCTGAATCCATCGTTATGAAAGGCGTTGGCTCACCTATTAAACAAGATAAATCTTTTTACAAAACAATCTGTCCTTCTTGCGGCAAGGATGCCGAAAGAGAAACAGACACGATGGATACCTTTGTGGAGTCTTCCTGGTATTTTGCTCGTTATCCAAGTTATGACAATCAAAATGCCATGGTAGATGAAAGAAGTAATTACTGGATGCCTGTTGATCAATACATCGGCGGTATTGAACATGCGATTTTACATTTATTATATGCGCGCTTTTTTAATAAGCTTTTAAGAGATCTTCGACTTATAAAACATAAAGAGCCATTTAAAAATCTTTTAACGCAGGGCATGGTATTGAAAAATGGCTCCAAAATGTCAAAGTCAAAAGGCAATACCGTTGATCCTCAGTCGCTCATTGATCAATTCGGCGCTGATACTGCGAGACTTTTTATTATGTTTGCAGCCCCTCCAGAACAAAGTTTAGAGTGGTCAGATAGTGGTGTTGAAGGAGCTAATCGTTTCCTAAAACGGCTTTGGAAAACCGTTTATGATCATCATGCTAAAGGAAAAATTGAGCCCTACAAAGAAGGCGAACTCTCAGCTCAAACAAAAAATTTAAGGTTTGAACTGCATCAAACAATACAAAAAATTACCGACGACATTCAAAGAAGGCATAGTTTTAATACAGCCATATCTTCCGTGATGGAACTTATGAATACATTTGCAAAAGTTGAAGGGGAAGATGCTCTCACACTTTCTGTGAAGCAGGAAGTCATACAAAATGTTATTTTATTACTTAATCCTTTTGTCCCTCATATATGTCACGCTCTGTGGAATGAGCTTTTTAATACCACAATTGATCAAGAGGCATGGCCTAAAGCCGACCTTAATGCATTAATTAAAAACGAATATGCTATGGTGATTCAAGTGAACGGAAAACTTAGGGGAAATATGCTAGTATCAGCTGATCTTGAGCAAAAAGATATTGAGCGCATGGCCCTCGAAAATGAAGATGTTAAACGATTTGTTGATCAAGAAAATAAAGTTAAAAAAATGATATTTGTTCCTAAAAAACTCATTAATATCGTCACGGGATAAATGATGAACACCATCCAAAAATTTATAGCGCTACTCATACTTCTAATGATCACAAGCTGTGGATTTCATATGAGAGGTATGACAGAAATATCATTTAAAACAATCAGCCTGGAAGGCAAAGAATTAAGCTTTACAAAAAACCTCAAAAAAGTCCTAAATAGCAATAAAATAGCTATTGTTCTTCCTTCAGAAAATCCAGAATTAAGAGTTGAGCTAATTGGCGAGGAAAGTGAAAAAAGAATTCTTTCCTTAAGTGGTCAAGGCCTTGTTCGAGAATATGAAATTTTTTACAGGGTTCGTTATAGAGTTAAAACTGCAGATAGTGAAACCTGGGGTCAAGAAAATATTCTAGAAATACGTAGAGACTTTACTTACAGCGACTCTAATGTTATTGGCAAAGAAGAAGAAGAAAGACAGCTTAATGAATCTATGCGCAATGAAGCCATTACAAATCTATTCAATCAAATTCAGCTTAACAAAAAATAATTAATGGCAGCATTTGATTCGGAAGTTTTTAGTAAAGAGCTTCAAAAAAATCAGCAATCAAAATTCCTTCTCTTGGGCGATGAAGCCCTCTCAAGAAAAGAAGCTTTCGATATTATCCGCCAATTTGCAAAAGAGAAAACTTATACAGAAAAATTAAGCTTTACTGTTGATCGTTATTTTAAATGGGACCAATGCGCTTCATCCCTTTCA
>RHAY01000112.1 GCA_010031285.1 Methylophilaceae bacterium
ATTTTTAATAAAAGACATCTTAAAGATTACGTTTCAGTCTTTAGCGATCTAATTTAAAAAAATTAAATTGTGTGCATATATGCCAAATCAAAACAGCCGTGATACTTTGAAGATAATAACTTAAGCCCGGATAGTGAAGATCGTGCATGACATTAATAATGAGCATAATGACCTGAGCACTTAAAAATATAAAGAAAATATAAAGTAATTGCTGATATTTATTATTAAGCATAATTTTATTGATGAAATACTGGGCCATGAAATAACAAGACGCATAAGTGAGCGCATATTGACCCAATAAGTCACCGATTAAAATATCAGTGACAAGACCTACAAACCAAAATAAAGAGATAGACACAGCATTTGGATTTTTAAAAAACCAAAATATAAGCGTGAGTAAAATGAAATCAGGTGTTAAGTCTGCATTAAAAATATTAATATGAATAAGATTCAATATTGCAGCTATGACCAGAGACAGAATTAGTGATTTATTTTTTCTGATCATTTTTTATAGGTGCTACAACATTTGCGATTTTATTGATAGGTGTAACGACAAGGACATGACTGTGATTACGAATCGCTGAAATAGGTTTACAGATAATTTTTGCAAAAGGTAATTTGGGATTGTTGTTGATTTCCAATACTTCCGCAACAGCAATGCCTTCAGGATAAATCGTATCGATACCCGATGTTTTTAAAATATCACCTTTCATGACATCCACACTATTTGGAAGATATGAAAGTAAAATGGTTTCATTTTGACCGTTACCATTCGTAATTGCTCGTAAGCCATTTCTTTGAACTTGAATAGGCACAGACATTTTTTTGTCGATGATAAGTGTCACTTCACTTGTTTCAGGAAAAACATTACTGATTTGTCCTACAAGACCTAATGCGTCAATGACGGGTTGACCGGCTTGAAACTCTCTATTTTGACCACCATCAATAATAATTTTTTGATTAAAAGGATCAAAGCGGGAATAAATAATATTGACTGCTTCTGTTTTAAATTTAAGCGTATTTTTGACTTCGAGTAAATTTTTTAATTGATTATTTTCTTGATCTAAAAAATCTAAACGCTGAAGATCTGCTTTTAATCGATCCATATCAAGTCTCAAGGTTTCATTTTCTTGAATTAAACGAGACTGATTTGAAAAGTATTGTGTTGTGAAATTGTATATGTCGGTTGGTAAATTTAAGACAGAATGAAAGGGTTTACTAAATACATTAGTAAATTGCCTAATTTCTTTTAGATAATGAAACCGAAAATCAATCCCCATTAATACAATCGATATTAATGTGAGCAACAATAATTTAGATAAGAGTGAAGGGCCTTTATTGAAAAGCTTAGATGAACGCTGATGAGATTTAATCATTAAGCTTTAGCTATTAATGAAGTAAAAAAATTATTCGTGAGCAAATACGGTCGAGAATTGATCAAGTGATTCAAGCGCTTTACCACAGCCTCGTGCAACACATGTCAGAGGATCATCTGCCGTGACCACAGGGATACCTGTTTCTTCCATGAGTAAACGATCGAGATTTCTTAAAAGCGCACCACCCCCAGTTAAGACCATCCCATTATCAGCAATATCAGCACCGAGTTCAGGTGGCGTTTGTTCGAGGGCAGATTTCACTGCGCTGACAATCGCATTTAAAGGTTCTTGAAGCGCTTCTAAAATTTCATTACTGTTAATTTTGAGTCGACGAGGTAAACCTTCCGCAAGATTTCGGCCTGTCACTTCGAGTTCTAAGATTTCAGACATGGGGAATGCAGTACCAATTTTTTTCTTAATCATTTCGGCTGTAGGATCAGAAATCAAAGTGCCGTAATTACGTCTTAAGTAATCGATAATGGCCTGATCAATTTTGTCACCACCGACACGCTCTGATTTAGCGTACACAATACCACCCAATGAAATCACACCCACCTCGGTCGTACCACCACCTATGTCAATGACCATAGATCCAGTTGCTTCACTGATAGGTAAGCCTGCACCAATCGCCGCTGCCATCGGTTCTTCAATAAGATACACTTGTTTAGCACCTGCTCTTTCAGCGGATTCACGAATCGCTCTGCGTTCCACTTGTGTGGCACCATAAGGCACACAAATAATAATGCGTGGACTTGGCACAAACCATCGTGTGTCATGAACTTTTGCAATAAAAAACTTAATCATGTCTTCCGTGATATTGAAGTCAGCAATCACGCCATCTTTCATCGGGCGAATGGCTTGAATGTTTTGGGGAGAACGACCTAGCAT
>RHAY01000113.1 GCA_010031285.1 Methylophilaceae bacterium
GCAGGCGGAAAAGTAGTAGAAGTTTGAGAATTTAATTTTGGCTCAAGATAATCTATTAGGTGCTTTTGGTAAGACAAGCGAATTAAAAAATCGCATATTGTTTTGTTTGGGCGCGATTGTTGTGTATAGACTTGGTGCTCATATTCCAGTACCTGGAATTGACCCACTTGTGCTTAAAAAATTATTTGATTCACAAAGTGGTGGCATCTTGGGAATGTTTAATATGTTCTCTGGAGGCGCATTAAAAAGATTTACGTTATTTGCATTGGGGATCATGCCTTATATTTCAGCATCGATCATTATGCAATTATTAACAGTGGTATCGCCTCAACTTGAGCAACTTAAAAAAGATGGCGAAGCAGGTAGAAGGTTAATAACAAAATATACGAGATACGGCACAGTAATTTTGGCCGCATTTCAGGCGCTTGGTATTTCGATTGCGCTTGAGTCTCAACCAGGATTGGTGCTTGATCCAGGTTTAGCCTTTAGACTCACAACAGTTGTAACTTTAGTAAGTGGAACAATGTTCCTTATGTGGTTGGGTGAGCAAATTACTGAAAGAGGCATTGGTAATGGAATCTCAATTATTATTTTCTCAGGCATTGTGGCTGGGTTGCCTCATGCAGTGGGAAGTACGCTTGAGCTAGCTAGAACGGGTGCATTTTCAATACCGTTAGTTTTCTTTTTGTTTGCAGCAACTATTTTAGTAACAGCGCTGGTTGTTTTTGTTGAAAGAGGCCAGAGAAAAATTACTGTTAATTATGCAAAAAGACAGGTTGGCAATAAGTTATACGGAGGTCAAACTTCTCATTTGCCTTTGAAATTGAATATGGCGGGTGTAATCCCACCTATTTTTGCGTCAAGTATTATTTTATTTCCAGCGACTTTGGCTGGATGGTTTGGATCTAGTGAAAAGATGTTGTGGCTAAAGGATATTGGAGCTGCAATTTCACCAGGACAACCGATTTATATTTTTCTATTCGCTTTAGCGATAGTGTTTTTCTGCTTTTTTTATACTGCTTTGGTTTTTAATCCAAAGGAAACAGCAGATAACTTGAAAAAAGGTGGTGCGTTTGTTCCTGGGATTAGACCGGGAGAACAAACTGCAAAATATATCGACCAGATTATGGGTAGATTAACTTTAGTAGGTGCTGTGTACATAACGCTCGTGTGTTTATTGCCAGAGTTTTTAATACTTAAGTTTAATGTTCCTTTTTATTTTGGAGGTACATCGTTATTGATTATTGTAGTCGTAACGATGGATTTTATGACCCAGGTTCAATCTCATCTGATGTCATATCAGTATGAGGGATTGCTTAAAAAAGCTAACTTTAAAGGTGGCGCTAATGCGCTTAGATAACCTTTAATCAATGGCAAAAGAAGACACAATTGAGATGCAAGGGGAGATTATAGAAAATCTTCCAAATGCAACTTTTAGAGTTAAGTTAGAAAATGACCATGTTGTATTAGGTTATATTTCAGGAAAAATGCGTATGAATTATATTCGTATTCTTCCAGGCGATAAGGTGACTGTAGAAATGACACCTTATGATTTAACCAGAGCAAGAATTACGTTCAGGGTTAAATAAGTAATATTAATTAAAATTTAAGAGGTATAAAAATGAGAGTTCGTGCATCCGTAAAAACATTATGCCGAAACTGTAAAGTTGTCAGAAGAAGAGGTGTTGTGAGAGTAATTTGCTCAGATCCTCGACATAAGCAACGACAAGGATAAGGGTAGGTTGTTAATTGTTAAAAATTCAACAACCTGTTAAAATATAAGGCTTTTTATTTAATTTGCCATTTTTTTTGGAGTAAGTTATGGCTCGTATTGCTGGGGTAAATGTACCCGATCATCAACATGCAGAAATTGCTTTGACAGCAATTTATGGCATTGGAAGAAATACCGCAAAGAAAATCTGTGTTGCGGCGGGAATCATTGCGACTGCTAAATTAAAAGATTTGAACGATGCTGACGTAGAAAAGCTTCGTGATCAAGTAGCAAAAATTAAGGTTGAAGGTGACTTACGAAGAGAAGTCACAATGAATATTAAACGATTAATGGATCTTGGTTGTTATCGAGGTGTAAGACACAGAAGAGGTCTTCCAGTAAGAGGTCAAAGAACTAAAACGAATGCAAGAACAAGAAAAGGCCCTGTTAAAGCAATTAAACAGGCTAAATAAAAAAGGTTTAAGGATTATTTATGGCAACAAAAGCTA
>RHAY01000114.1 GCA_010031285.1 Methylophilaceae bacterium
TGTGCACTATCGAATTTTAATAAATGGGCATTGGAGGCTGCATCGCCACGACTTGAATTAATAGCTACTACTTTAATATCTTGACGGTTTAATTCGTAAATCGCCCTTAATATTAAACGACCTATTCTTCCAAATCCTGTGATTGCTAAATTGATTGCCATAAAGATTTCCTTAGTAAAAAATAAGGCATCTCAAACTTGAGATGCCTTATTGAACTTACTCAATAATGATTACAGAATTGATTTAACAGTTGAAACCACATTTTCCACAGTAAACCCAAAATGTTTAAATAAAGCGCCACCAGGTGCTGATTCACCAAATGTATCTATACCAACTGCAGCACCATCTAGACCAATATATTTTCTCCAGAAATCGGTTGCACCGGCTTCAATTGACACGCGTTTAACCCCTTTAGTTAATACGCTATCTTTGTATGCTTGATCTTGACGATCAAATACATTAGTTGATGGCATAGAAACTACACGCGCTTTAATGTTTTGTTCTTTTAATGCAGCTTGTGACTTCAATGCAAGATCTACTTCAGATCCGGTTGCAATCAGAATTACATCTGCTTTACCACCTTCAGCATCTGCTAATACATAAGCACCTTTACGAATTAAATCAATTTGTGCATCAGTTCTATTTGTAAATGAGGTATTTTGTCGACTTAATACTAAGCTAGTTGGATTATGAATACTTTCCACAGCAACTACCCATGCTACTGCTGTTTCAGTTGAATCTGCTGGTCTCCATACATCCATTCTAGGAATATAACGAAGCCCTGCTGTAGTTTCGATAGGTTGATGCGTTGGGCCATCTTCACCTTGACCAATTGAATCGTGTGTTAACACATAGATGACTCTTTGTTTCATAAGCGCTGCCATTCTCATACCGTTCTTCATATAGTCCGAGAACATATGGAATGTGCCACCAAAAGGAAGTACGCCACCATGAAGGGCCATACCGTTCATAATCGCTGCCATACCAAATTCACGAACACCATAAGAGATATAATTGCCTGGTGTCTTACCACTGACGTGTTGGAATGATGAGCAACTTGTTAAGTTAGATCCAGTTAAGTCTGCTGAACCACCAACAAACTCTGGTAGGATTGGTGCAAGTGCTGCAATTGCATTCTGTGAAGCTTTACGTGTTGCTAATACTTCTGCTTTTTCATTGACTGATTTAATCATTGCATCTGTAGTTGATTTCCAATTTTTTGGAAGATCGCCTTTCATACGACGTTTAAATTCAGCTGCTAAATCTGGGAATTCTTTTTCGTAAGCTGCAAACTTATCGTTCCATGCCGCTTCGGCTTTAGCGCCTTTATCTTTAGCGCTCCAACCTGCGTAAATATCTTCAGGAATCACAAACGGATCATGTTTCCAACCAATTGCTTCTCTTGTCGCAGCAACTTCAGCATCACCTAATGCTGATCCATGACAATCATGCGATCCTGATTTGTTTGGTGATCCTTTTCCGATAATTGTTTTACAGCAAATTAATGATGGCTTGTCTGTAACTTTTTTTGCTGCCTCAACCGCTTTATTGATAGCTTCAAAATCATGGCCATCAACATTTGGAATTACATGCCAGCCATATGACTCAAAACGTTTAGCCGTGTCATCTGTATACCAGCCTTCGATATGACCATCGATAGAAATACCATTATCATCCCAAAAAGCAATTAAATTACCAAGACCCCATGTACCTGCAAGAGCGCAAGCTTCATGTGATACCCCTTCCATCATACAACCGTCACCTAAGAATACATATGTGTGGTGATCTACGATTTTATGATTAGGTTTATTAAATTGATGAGCGAGTAATTTTTCAGCCATTGCAAAACCTACAGCATTACTGATGCCTTGGCCCAAAGGCCCTGTTGTTGTTTCAACGCCTGGCGCATAACCATATTCGGGGTGACCTGCACATTTAGAATGAAGTTGACGGAATGTTTTAATTTCATCCATTGGTAAGTCGTAACCTGTGAGGTGAAGCAATGAATAAATCAACATAGATCCATGGCCATTCGAAAGAATAAAGCGATCACGATTAGCCCAATTTGGATTAGTAGGGTTGTGTTGTAAGTGATGATTCCAAACAACCTCAGCAATTTCAGCCATACCCATAGGTGCACCTGGGTGTCCTGAGTTTGCTTTTTGAACTGCATCCATTGATAACGCACGAATTGCGTTAGCTAAATCTTGACGTGTTGC
>RHAY01000115.1 GCA_010031285.1 Methylophilaceae bacterium
AGCTTGCGTAATTGTTTTGAAGATAAAAGACCGTAAGGAATCGCAACGCGAAGCATAGGTGCATGACGTTGAATATAAAGACCGTTTTGTAAGCGAAGTGGCCTAAATTCATCGTCGGTGAGCTTGCCACTTAAATAACGTAAAGTTTGATCACGGAATTGTGCAACACGTTCATTGACAATGGTTTGATCGATATTATCGTACTGATACATAAATTCTTTTATTAACGCTTAATGAAAAATAAGTTTTTGGCCAACATAAATTAAGATTAAAGCCAAAACATAGCGAACGGATTGTTCGCTGACTTTAGAGCTTAGATGACTTCCAATATAAATACCTGGAATTGAGCCGATTAAAAGCACGCTTAAGAGGGAATAATCAACAGTACCTAAGCTTGCATGACCAAGACCTGCAACAAGCGTTAATGGTACCGCATGCGCAATATCAGTTCCAACAATTTTTGTGATACCTATCTTAGGATAGATAAGT
Source organism: Methylophilaceae bacterium (assembly GCA_010031285.1). GTDB lineage: Bacteria > Pseudomonadota > Gammaproteobacteria > Burkholderiales > Methylophilaceae > Methylopumilus. The sequence goes on from RHAY01000115.1 coordinate 490, forward strand.
AGCAAAGCTGTAACACCAAGCGCTCCGGCACCTACTGAAGTCAGCGTCACTAGCCCACCTAAAACAAGACCCAGAAAGATTGTGACAATTGCAATTGATGTATCTGATTTAAAGATCTCAATTTTGGATTTTTTAATTAAAAATGGTCTAAAGATCACAGCAATCGAAGTAAGCAATAATGCAATACCGAGATAGAACTTAATGATATCAACCGCGCCTGTGGACGCTACATCAATCCGCCTTAAATAATAAGTCGTAAAAATAGAAGCAGGGATACTCCCAAGCATCAACCTTTTCACAATTTTCCAATCGATATTACCTAATTTCCCGTGAGCAAATATACCCACAGATTTAGTGACTGACGCATAAAGAAGGTCGGTACCTACAGCAAGTGCTGGTTTGATATGAAAAAATAAGACGAGAATAGGGGTCATGAGTGATCCACCGCCTACACCTGTTAAGCCCACAAGTAGACCTACTAAAAACCCCGAAAATATAAAACCAATATCCATGCAACCCTATAAAAATTTAAATTTTTAATGCTAAAGTGGACGTCAATATAGCAAATTTTGATATTATAAATTAATAATATAATATTCTATCATTATACCTTCTGGTTATATTGGAATAAGACATGAAACTCCAGCAATTACGTTGTATCCATGAGGTCGTTAAAAATGGCTTTAACATCTCTAAAGCCGCAGAAGTGCTGCATACCTCACAGCCGGGCGTCAGTAAACAAATCCAATTACTAGAAGAAGAAGTAGGTCTCCACATTTTCTTAAGGCATGGAAAACGTCTTATAGGGCTTACTGAGCCAGGGCAGCATGTATATAAACGCATTAGTGAAGTGATACGCGAAATTAAAAGCATCAAACAAGTCAGCGATGAATTTAGTCATTCGAATGCTGGTGAATTGACGATTGCAACAACCCACACACAAGCACGCTATAAATTACCAAGCGTCGTTCAAACATTTATGACCAAATATCCAGAAGTAAAACTTAATATTCATCAAGGAAATCCAACGCAGGTCACCGATCAAGTTGTTAAAGGTGAAGCTGATATAGGTATAGCTACCGAATCAATCAGTCAAAATGAAAAGTTATTTTGTATACCTTGTTATACATGGAATCGTTGTTTGGTGATGCCAGCAAAGCATCCTTTAGCTAAAGAAAAATCAATTTCTCTTGCAAAACTTGCCACTTATCCCATTATCACTTATGACTATGCATTTACTGGAAGTACTATTGTTTCGAAAGTTTTTCATGATGCAGGACTGACACCTAATATTGTTTTAACTGCCATTGATGCTGATGTGATTAAAACATATGTAAATTTAGGTTTAGGTATAGGACTTATTGCTCAGATGGCTTACGATTCGAAAAGAGACCATGGGCTCGTAAGTGTTGATGTGAGTCATTTGTTCCCCACAAGCACAACTTATCTTGGTATTAGGCGAGACGTTTTCTTAAGAGGTTTTATGTATGACTTTATTGAAATGTTTACACCTCAATTTACAAAACAAACCATTAAGAAAATGATGTTAGAACAAGAAAATATTTAACTCTTAAAAATTACATGAAATCTGATTTAGACATTAATCAAGCTGCACAATTAAAATCTATCGATGAGATTGTCAAATCACTTCATATCAAAAAAGATGATCTAGATTTTTATGGTGCCTATCAAGCTAAATTAAAAGCTTCTTTTAC
>RHAY01000116.1 GCA_010031285.1 Methylophilaceae bacterium
TGATTTAGAAAAGAAAGTTAAGGTTGGCCATTTATCTGATTTAAAAGCCAATACATTTAATATTATTTTGGGCATAGATGCTGCAAAGCAATTAGGTATTGTCGTTGGAGATAAAGTTAATATTTTAATTCCGCAAGGGTCTTATTCACCTGCGGGCACATTTCCTAGAATGCGACAATTTAATGTTGTGGGTATTTTTGAAATCGGAATGTATGAATATGACTCCGGAATGGCGTTAATGAATTTAGAGGATGCGCAAAAGTTTCTTCAAATGAATGATGCTGTCTCCGGTGTTAGAGTCAAAATTAATGATCTTTTTTTAGCCCCTAAAGTGGCAGAAAAATTGTCAAATCAGCTTTCAGAATCAGGTATTTTTTATGTCAATGATTGGACAAGAAAGCACACGAATTTTTTCTCAGCTGTGCAGATGGAAAAGAGAGTGATGTTTATTATTTTGATGTTAATTATTGCCGTTGCTGCGTTTAATATAGTGTCAACATTGGTGATGGCAGTTACTGACAAAAGAACTGACATCGCCATTCTCAGAACATACGGGGCAACACCAAAAAGTATACTTTATATATTTATTATCCAGGGCTCCCTAATAGGCGTTATTGGAACTGTAACCGGTGTATTTTTAGGAGTCGCAATCGCACTTAATATTCATACAATTGTTCCTTTTATTGAGCATTTATTTAATGTTCAATTCTTATCTAAAGATATTTATTATATTTCTGAAGTGCCCTCTAAGCTCTTATTAAGTGACGTAAGCGCGATTGCTTCAATCTCTATTTTATTGTCAGTCGTTGCTACAATTTATCCTAGTATAAAAGCATCTAGCACCTCACCTGCTGAGGCTTTAAAGCATGACTAAAAAATTACTCATAGCATGTAAAAATTTATCTAAAACCTTTTCTGGTTTAGACGAACCAATTATTAGTAAGCTAAATCTTGATATGTTTGAAGGTGATCACACAGCTATTGTCGGAGTTTCTGGTTCTGGAAAGAGTACGCTTCTTCATCTTATGGCTGGGCTGGAAAAAGCCTCGTCGGGGCAGGTCAAAATTTTAGATCAAGATATAGCATCTGTAAGTCAGGATGCATTAGGTGTGTTGAGAAATACATATTTAGGCTTTGTGTATCAATTTCATCATTTACTTAGCGATTTTAATGCATTAGAAAATGTCGCAATTCCATTATTAATTAGAAGAGAATCATACAAGCAGGCCTTTAAAGAGGCTGAAGGGCTATTAAAAAGAATAGGTTTAGGTAAGAGGCTAACTCACAAGCCATCACAATTATCTGGAGGCGAAAGACAAAGAGTAGCAATTGCTCGATCTTTGATCACTAAGCCAAAGTGTATTCTTGCAGACGAACCTACAGGAAATTTAGATGGCAGAACGGCGCATTTTGTATTCGATTTATTGCTTGAGTTATCAAAAGAAAATCATTCGACTTTAATTTTGGTTACTCACGATAATCAGCTAGCCTCAAAATTAAAGTTTCAATATAAATTAAATCAAGGAAAGCTTAAAAAGATGTAAGTTGATTTAAGCAAGAAGCTCAATATTAAGATAGAATTAAGCTCATTAAACACTTGGAGAAATAGATATGTGGGAAATTATCTTAGCTGCGGGATGGCCTATTTGGCCCCTTATTTTTGCATCAATTATTGCTTTAGCAATTATTGGAGAGCGATTTTGGTCCCTAAGAGTTGAGATTGTTGCGCCAAGCGATCTTCTTCCAGAAGTTCAGAAATTATTAAATCAAGGCACGATAAAAAAAGATGTAATTGCCAAAATTAAAGAGCATTCTTTACTTGGCGAAATTTTTGCAAGTGCACTAGCCAATTCAAATACTTCAGCAGCTCACATTAAAGAAGCTATTGAAGAAACTGGAAGAGCTGTCAATTACAAGCTCGAAAAATATTTATCTACTTTAGGAACTATTGCTGCTGTAGCTCCACTTTTGGGCCTTTTAGGTACGGTTATTGGTATGGTAGATTTATTTAGTTCGTTCACAAGTAGCGGACACGACGTAGCAGTCTTTGCGCGAGGCATTTCAGTAGCTCTATACAACACTGCAACCGGAATTATTGTTGCCGTTCCTGCCATGATTTTTTATCGCTACTTTAGATCGAAAGCTGAAGATTTAATTTTTGATATGGAGCAACAAGCAATTAAGCTGATT
>RHAY01000117.1 GCA_010031285.1 Methylophilaceae bacterium
AAATTGAAGTCGACTGGGATAAAGATTTTTAAATGAAACCTTTGTCTTTTGATGTGGTGACCCTTTTTCCTGAGATGTTTCAAGCAGTGAAGGATTTTGGTATTACCTCTCGCGCATTTCATGAAGCGTTTGTTGATTTAACTTTATGGAATCCAAGAGATTTTACAAGTGACACACATCGCACAGTAGATGATAGGCCTTATGGCGGCGGTCCTGGCATGCTGATGATGATTGAGCCTTTGAAGAGGGCCATCGATGCTGCTAAAAAAGCGCAAATGAATAAAGGTATTCAAGATGTGCGAGTGATTCATTTATCCCCAAGAGGATTACCACTCACGCATCAAAAAGTGATGGAACTGTCAAAAGCTTCAGGACTCATTTTTTTAGCGAGTCGTTATGAAGGAGTGGATGAGAGGTTGATTGAAAGTAGTATCGATGAAGAAATTTCAATTGGCGACTACGTATTAAGTGGCGGGGAATTACCTACCATGGTGGTGATGGATGCCATTATTAGGCAACTACCAGGTGTGTTAGGAGATGATAATTCGGCCATTGAGGATTCGTTTGTGAATGGCTTACTTGATTGCCCACACTATACGAGACCGGAAGTGTATGAAGGATCTAAGGTGCCGGATGTATTATTATCGGGTAACCATGCTAAAATTAGCGCCTGGCGATTACAGCAATCGTTAGCGATAACCAAGGTCAGACGACCTGATTTGTTGGCCGCAAGGAGGAACAAGACTCTATATAACTAAAAGGAACGGATTATGGCAGATATTATTCAATTATTAGAGCAAGAAGAAATTGCTCGTCTAGGTAAAACCATCCCTGACTTTGCACCAGGCGATACAGTTGTAGTGGGTGTAAACGTGGTCGAAGGTACAAGAAAACGTGTGCAGCTATACGAAGGCGTGGTGATTTCAAAAAGAAATCGCGGCCTCAATTCAGCATTCACTGTGCGTAAAATTTCATCCGGTGAAGGTGTTGAGCGAACATTCCAAACTTATTCTCCTTTAATCGCATCCATCGAATTAAAACGTCGTGGTGATGTACGTCGTGCAAAACTTTATTACTTACGTGAGCGCTCAGGTAAATCTGCACGTATCCGTGAAAAATTAGATGCGCGTGAAAAAGAAATTATTCAAGATATTTCAAAAACAGAAACGCCTAAGACGGCAGCGCCTGAGGCAGCTCCCGATAAGACAGCTGAGTAATTTAAAAAAGCCCCGTGAAAGCGGGGCTTTTTTATTTGTGTTAATCTTTTTGTATGGTGAAGAAAACACGAGATCCCATTGTCATTTCTGATGACGAAAAAAAAGTCATCGATCAATTTATTGATCACTTATGGCTTGAGGATGGTTTAGCCAAAAATACGCTAGAGAGTTATCGTTTTGATTTAATGCAATTCTCAGAATTTTTAAATCGCGAGTTTAAAAAAATATTATTAGAAGTTAGAGAAAGCGATATTCAAGGTTATCTTGCGAATAAATTCAGTCATGTAAAAGCGAGAAGTATTTCAAGATTGATCGCAACACTTCGACGTTTCTACCGTTATCACTTACGTGAACGTCGTATTGAAGAAGATCCCACACTGCATATTGAAGCCCCAAAATTACCAAAATCACTTCCTAAAAGTTTAAATGAAACTGAAGTCGAATCTCTTTTAAAAGCCCCGGAAATTGAAACACCTTTAGGTCTCCGCGATCGCGCGATGTTAGAACTTCTTTATGCATGTGGATTGCGTGTGACCGAACTCATTAGTTTAAGAGTGACTGAGGTGAGTCTCACTGATGGTGTGATTCGTGTGACAGGTAAGGGGAGTAAAACAAGATTAGTCCCTATGGGTGAAGTTGCTGTTGAGTGGATAGATCGTTATTTAAAAGAAGCAAGACCCCATATTCTTAATCAAAAAGTATCAGATGATTTATTTGTCACACAGCGTGGAGAATTGATGACGCGACAATCATTTTGGCATTTAATTAAACGCTATGCCTTAATTGCAGGCATTCAAAAGACATTATCGCCACATGTATTACGGCATGCTTTTGCGACACACTTACTTAATCATGGTGCAGATTTACGTGTGGTTCAAATGTTATTGGGACACGCAGATATTTCAACGACACAAATTTATACACATGTGGCACGTGAGCGTTTGAAGAAACTTCACGAAACACATCATCCCA
>RHAY01000118.1 GCA_010031285.1 Methylophilaceae bacterium
ATTAGTAATCTTAAAAATCAAAAGATTGAAATTCCATCTGAAAGCGTTTTAAGAAAACAAGTCATTGAAAGATTGATTGCCAATAGCATTCAAATCCAACTTGCATATCAAACTGGTTTAAAAATTAGCGATGCCCAGGTTGATAAGACTATTGAGCGTATTGCTGAAAAAAACAAACTTAATGTAGCTGACTTTAAAAAAACCTTAGAAAAAGATGGTACAAATTTTTACAAATTCAGAGAAGAAATAAGAAATGAAATTACAATTGCTCAATTAAAAGAACGTGAAGTTGATAGTAAGATTGTAATCACAGACGGAGAAATTGATAATTTCTTAAATGCTCAGTCTAAAGAAATACAAGATGAATTTGAGGTTGCGCATATACTTATTCGCGTTCCTGAAGATGCATCTCCTGAAAAACTTGAGAAATTAAAAAATAAGGCTGAAGAGGCTGTTAAGCAAATTCAATCAGGTAAAAATTTTACACAAGTCTCTGCAGCATTTTCAGAGACACCGAATGCGCTAGAAGGCGGAAATTTAGGCTGGAAAAAAGCCTCAGATTTACCAACATTATTTGTAGATGCACTTAAAAAAACAGAAGTAGGAAAACTTTCACCGATTCTAAGAAGTCCTAATGGTTTTCATATACTTAAACTTATCAGCAAAAAAGGATCTAGTGGTCCTATAGTTGTTGAGCAAACACATGTGAGGCATATTTTAATAAAGCTCTCCGAAATTACCTCAGAAAATGAAGGTCGTCAGAAATTAATCGGCATTAAAGAGCGTTTAGAGAATGGCACGAAATTTGAAGACATGGCAAAACAGTATTCAGAAGATCCTTCGTCAAATAATGGTGGTGATTTAGGCTGGATTAACCCGGGTGATACCGTTCCTGAATTCGAAAAAACAATGAAGCAGCTTAATATCAATCAAATCAGCGACCCAATTAAAACACCATTTGGATGGCACCTCATTCAAGTTCTTGAGAGAAGATCTCAAGACATGTCGAAAGAATCGGCTCGAATTCAAGCAAGGCAACAAATCAAAATGCGAAAATCTGAAGAGGCTTACCAAGATTGGCTTCAAGAATTACGAGATCGCTCTTTTGTAGAACTTCGTTTAGAAGACAACTTTTAGTTTTTTTATCTTGAGTTTTTTTAAGCCACATATCGTCATAAGTTCAGGCGAACCCGCAGGAATTGGACTTGATCTTTGCGTTTTACTGAGCGAAAAAAAATTTCCAGCCTTTATTACAGTTGTTGCTGATAAAAATGCTTTGTCTCATAGAGCATCTCAACTCAATAAAACAATTACATTGCATGAAAATAAACTAATAGAACATAAAGGTGATCATTCACTTTCTATATCTCATGTTTCTGCAAGAGATGATATTGAGGCCGGGGTTCTAAATTCCAAAAACAATAGTTACGTCCTTGATATATTAAATATTGCATTAGATGGATGTTTAAATAAATCTTTTGACGCCCTTGTTACAGCACCTATTCATAAGAGCATCATCAATGAAAGCCACTCTTTTACTGGTCATACTGAATATATTGCACATTACACACATACCAAAAATGAGGTCATGCTTCTCGCTTCCAAATCTATGAAAGTGGCTCTTGTGACAACGCATGTGCCTCTATCACAAGTCAGCCGTTTGATTACATCAAAAAAAATCGAAGAAACATTAAAAACAATTCATCGCGACCTTACTCAGCGGTTTAAAATAAATAATCCTGTAATTTTTGTTGCCGGCCTTAATCCGCATGCAGGCGAAAATGGTGTCTTAGGTTTGGAAGAGATCGATATTCTTATACCCGTCATTAATAAACTTAAATCAAAGGGTATGTTGATTGAAGGTCCATTTCCAGCAGATACACTTTTTACAGAAAAATATATTAAAAAAGCTGACTGCTTTTTGGCGATGTATCATGATCAAGGTCTTGCAGTATTTAAGCATGCTAACTTTGGCTTAGGTGTAAATGTGACACTTGGCCTGCCCATTATTAGAACTTCGGTTGATCATGGAACTGCTATCGATCTTGCTGGAAAAGGAACGATAGACCCAAATAGCTTCTACAGTGCAATTGATTTAGCAATTGATTTAGCCCAAAAATCACACTCATGAAACATATTGCCAAGAAAAAATTTGGGCAA
>RHAY01000119.1 GCA_010031285.1 Methylophilaceae bacterium
TTCCTTAAAACCTAAAGAGGAAATTGATTCTAGAACCATAAGATTTGGAAAACTTATCGTCAAGACAAATCCAACAGGGGCTATAAGAGAGTCATGGTCCAAAATGCACCATTTCTTTTGGATTGCTTTTATTTTTTTTGTATTTTTAAACATCTTAGTTTACTGGATGCTTGGTTTTTGGTTACGGCCATTAAAGCCTATGGTAGATGCAATTAATAAAATGGGTGAAGGTGATTTTTCAGCAAGACTTCCTCATTTTAATTTGCCTGAATTTGCAGCAATTGCGACAAATTTTAATCGTATGGGTAATTCCCTTCAATCTAATATTCGAGAAAACCAAAGACTTGCTTTAATTGCTCAGCAGACGGCAGATGCAATTGTGATTCATGATCTTCAATCCAAAATTTCATTTTGGAATGCGTCCGCTGAAAGAATTTTTGGTTATACATCAAAAGAAATATTAGGAAAATCTGCTTTTGTGCTTACAGTAAAAGCGTATGAAAGTGAACTAAGAAAAAACTTTCAATTAATTCATAAAGGTAAAAATATTCACAATATTGAAACTCAAAGAATTAAGAAAAATGGTGAAATAATCGATGTAGCGATTTCAGCTTCACCTCTTGTAGATCCTATTACTAATGAGATTATTGGTGATATTTGTAGTATGAGAGATATCAGTGAAAAGAAAATTGCAGAAGAATCAAAATTGAAACTTGAAGAAAATCGAAAATTCACTCAACTCATTCAAAGTCATATTGAAGATGAGAGAAGAAGTCTAGCTAGAGAGCTTCATGATGAATTAGGACAGTATGTTTCTGCTATTAAAATATTTGCGTCTAATATATCGAATAAAGCTAAAAAATTATCACCGGAAATAGCAAAGAATGCTGACTCTGTGATCTCTGCAGCAAATCAAATATATGATGGTATGCACAGCATTATTAAGCAATTAAGACCAAGTTCGCTTGATAATCTTGGCTTAGCTGAAACGTTAAAAGATACTGTGAACACCTGGCAAAAACAATATCAAGATTTAAAAATTCATTTATCGATAAAAGGTGATCTTAGCCACTTAAATGAAACTTTAAATATAAATATTTATCGAATTATTCAAGAAGCAATGAATAATGTATTGAAACATTCCAAAGCTAAAGTTGTTGAAATTAGTTTAGTATTAAATAAAAAAGGACTTTTAGAATTAAATTTTAGTGATGATGGGCAAGGCATGGATCTTAAAAAAGTAGATCAAACAAAAAATTTTGGTATTTTAGGTATGCAAGAGCGCATCCAATCTCTTAATGGGTCTTTTGAGTTAATTTCTAAAAAGAAGCAAGGCACACAGATTTTGATATCTGTGCCTACTTAAAAAAAGGATATAGATTTGAGTCAAATTAAAATATTGCTTGTGGATGATCACGCTGTCAAACTTTTTCAAGAACTGAAGCCCGATATTATTGTGATGGATATTACGATGCCAGGTATTGGCGGCCTTGAAGCCATCGACAGAATTATGGCTAAAGACAAAAACACTAAAATTCTTGTTTTATCAGCCCATGAAGATTCAGTGCATCCTAAACGTGTGCTGAATGCAGGTGCCATGGGCTACTTAACTAAAAGAAGTGCGGCAGAAGAGTTAATTAAAGCAATCAAATCTATTCATCAAGGAAAGCGTTATCTTGAGCCTAATATTGCTCAACAAATGGCAATTACACAATTGTCAGGAGAGACAAATCCAGCAGAGATTCTCTCAGATCGAGAGTTTGAAGTTTTTATGGCTTTGGCTAAAGGCAAAAGTACTAATGATATTGCAGATACATTATGTTTAAGTCCTCGAACAGTAGGTACGCACTTATATAACATCAAGCAAAAATTAAATGCTAATAATTCTGCAGAGATTGCTTTGATTGCTATTCGATGCGGTTTAATCAACCCTTGATTTTAAGCTAATGTTTGAGGCGATAGCGCCACTAATAATAATCAGTATCGCGCCTAATACATCTTCTATTCTCATCGTCTCATTAAAATAAAGAAGACTAATAACGCCTGAAAAAACAATTGTCAGATAAGACAATGCCCCAATTACGAGAGAATTTCCAAGTCTATATGCCCTTGTCATTGCAATTTGAGCAATAGTCGC
>RHAY01000013.1 GCA_010031285.1 Methylophilaceae bacterium
AAATCAAGGCATTTTTATGGCGAGACAACGACATTTAGATGCGCTTCAGATTGTCTCAAAACATCTGAATGAATCGGTTCATCAGCTTCAGTCACCTGAATTAGTCGCAGAAGAGCTTAGACAAGCGCAAACTTCATTGGCTTCTATTACGGGCGAATTTACTCCGGATGATCTTCTGGGTGAAATTTTTAGTCGTTTTTGTATTGGTAAGTAATGCTTTGGTTCCACGTGGAACAGTTTTCCGATCTTTTTTTAGTAAATGTTTCACGTGAAACAATGGTTTTCATAGTGATTCTGGCTAACTTAAAGTAAAATTACACCTTTTCTAATAGACGTAAAACCATGGAATTTCCAAATAATTTCGATGTAATTGTGGTGGGCGGAGGACATGCTGGAACAGAGGCAGCCTTGGCTTCGGCACGCATGGGACAAAAGACGCTCCTTTTAACCCATAACATCGAAACTTTAGGCCAAATGTCTTGCAATCCATCTATTGGTGGCATTGGTAAAGGCCATTTAGTTAAAGAAATTGACGCATTGGGCGGCGCCATGGGCGTTGCGACCGATGAAGCCGGTATCCAATTTCGTATCTTAAATAGTAGCAAAGGCCCAGCGGTTAGAGCGACCCGTGCTCAAGCGGATCGTATTTTATATAAAGCCGCGATTAGACGTCGCCTTGAAAATCAGCCTAATCTTTGGCTTTTTCAACAAGCAGTTGACGACATTCTTTTAGATAAAGATCGTGTCGCCGGGGTAGTGACACAAATTGGTATTCAATTTAAATCTAAAACCGTTGTTTTAACTGCTGGCACATTTTTAGGCGGCCTTGTCCATGTAGGCTTAAAGAATTATCAAGCAGGTCGCGCAGGGGATCCGCCTTCTATCTCTCTAGCACATCGTTTGAGGGAAATTGGTTTGCCAGTGGGCCGACTTAAAACGGGAACACCACCAAGAATTGATGGGCGCACGATTAATTATGCTGTAATGCAAGAACAACCAGGTGATACGCCAACCCCTTATTTTTCTTTTTATGGTAAAAAAACAACACACCCACAACAAGTATCATGTTGGATTACTCATACCAATGAATCCACCCATGACATTATTCGGAGTGGATTAGATCGCTCCCCCATGTATACCGGCGTGATTGAGGGGGTAGGTCCTCGCTATTGCCCATCGGTGGAAGATAAAATTCATCGATTCGCAGATAAAGATTCTCACCAGATTTTTTTAGAGCCAGAAGGCTTAAATACTAATGAAATTTATCCTAATGGGATTTCAACAAGCTTGCCTTTTGACATCCAGTACAAATTAGTCCGTTCAATCAATGGGTTAGAGAATGCTCACATCTTGAGACCAGGTTATGCCATTGAATATGATTACTTTGATCCGCGTAATTTAAAGTCCAGTTTAGAAACTAAATCTATTCAAGGTCTATTTTTTGCAGGACAAATTAATGGCACAACAGGTTATGAAGAAGCCGCAGCGCAAGGATTATTGGCTGGCACAAATGCAGCCTTAATGACACAAGATAAAGCATCATGGTGTCCTAAGCGCGATGAAGCTTATTTAGGCGTTTTAGTCGATGACTTGATTACGCGCGGAGTTTCTGAGCCTTACAGAATGTTTACAAGCCGAGCTGAATATCGATTGATGTTAAGAGAAGATAACGCTGATTTAAGACTCACAGCTATAGGTCGCAATTTAGGACTGGTCGATGATGATCGCTGGACGATGTTTAATCAAAAACAAGAAACCATTCAATCAGAAGAAGCGCGATTAAAAAAATTCTTTGTAAGGCCTCAAGACATTTCGATTGAAAAACAAGAAGCGATTATTGGAAAAGCAATCGATCACGAATATAACTTATTTGATTTATTAAGACGCCCTGAAGTGAGCTTTGAAGGCGTTAAAGAACTCATGCAAGAAGATGCAAGTTTGATTGATCCTGCTGTTAGAGAACAAGTTGAAATTTCAGCAAAATACAAAGGCTACATTGTAAGACAGCAAGAAGAAGTGGATCGCAGTCGAGATCAATTAGATATTCCATTACCTATCGATCTTGATTACAAGGAAGTTCATGGCTTGAGTGTTGAGGCACAACAAAAATTGAATCTGCATAAGCCTGAAAATTTAGGACAAGCTTCGCGCATTTCTGGTATCACGCCTGCGACCATATCATTACTTTTAGTGTTTATTAAACGAAAAAATAAACCTAAAACGATGACCGCAAAACGCCCAGAAAAAGCAGCATGAAAGTTGGCGACAAAAAAGACCGCGATCTATTGATCGAGGGATTACAACGCATGGATTTGGCATTATCCGATCAAGTGATTGATCAGTTGATGACATATTTAGATTTAGTAGAAAAATGGAATCGTGTGTATAACTTAACTGCGATTCGTGAGCGCGAAGAAATGATCAAACTTCATTTCCTAGATAGCTTATCAATTTTGAAACATGTACAAGTAAAAAATATTTTAGATGTCGGCAGTGGTGCGGGATTTCCGGGCATTGTATTAGCAATTACAAAACCTGAATTAAAAGTCACAGTGATGGATTCGGTCAATAAAAAAACGACATTCATGCAACAAGTGAAAAGCGAATTATCACTCATGAATTTAGATGTAGTGAATAGTCGCGTTGAAGATTATCAACCGACAACACTTTTTGAAGCAGTGACATCAAGAGCATTTTCGAATTTAAAAAATATGATGTCACTGACACAACACACGTTACAAAAAGAAGGTGTGTGGTTAGCGATGAAATCAAAAGATGTGAAACAAGAAGTAGAAGCATTTGAAAAGAATCAATACACATTGATTCCACTTGAAGTGCCTTTCATTAATGCAGAGCGATATTTAGTGATATTAAAGAAAGATAGTTTTTAGACATGCGCATATTAGCAGTAACGAATCAAAAAGGTGGCGTGGGTAAAACGACGACATCAGTGAACTTAGCTGCAAGCTTAGCTTCGAAAAATAAATTGGTGCTTCTTATCGATCTTGATCCGCAAGGCAATGCGACGACTGGCTCAGGTATTGATAAAGCGACAATCAAAACATCTATTTATGATGTGCTCATTCAAAGTAAATCATTGAACGATATTGTGATTCATTGTGAGCGCGGTGGTTTTGATTTGGCACCATCAAATCGTAATCTTGCCGGCGCTGAAGTTGAACTTGTGAATGAAAGCAAACGTGAAACAAGATTAAAAGAAGCATTACAACATTTAAAAAAAGATTACGACTATGTGCTGTTAGATTGCCCACCCGCCCTTAATTTAATTACAGTGAATGCGTTGACGGCGGCCGATGCTGTTTTAATTCCGATGCAGTGTGAATATTATGCGTTAGAAGGTTTGTCAGATTTAGTCGGCACAATTAAAAAGGTGCGAACTAATTTAAATCCGCATATTGAAATTGAAGGATTATTAAAAACACTTTTTGATAAACGTAATATGTTAGCGCAACAAGTATCAGATCAACTCACCGCCCATTTTGGTGACAAAGTTTATGAAACGATTATTCCAAGAAATGTAAGATTGGCAGAAGCTCCAAGTCACGGTATGCCAATCTTAATGTATGACCGCTCATCACGAGGTGCGGTTGCTTATTTAAAACTTGCTGAAGAAATCATACAAAAAGAAATGAGGAAGTCACATGGCTAAACCTAAAGGACTCGGTCGAGGGCTCGATGCATTATTGTCGAACACCGATGAAGATACACCTAAGAATGACGGCTCTTTACAAACTTTATCGATCAGTGATTTAAAGCCTGGTAAATATCAGCCACGAAGCATCATGCAAGAAGAAGCTTTGCATGCGCTTTCACAATCCATTTTAAAACAAGGCGTCATGCAGCCAATTATTGTGCGGCCCATTGGCAATAATCAATATGAAATTATTGCAGGCGAAAGACGCTGGCGCGCGGCAAAGTTAGCAAATTTAAATGAAGTGCCTGTCATCATCAAAAATATTCCCGATGAGTCAGCCCTTGCGATGGCGCTTATTGAAAATATTCAACGCGAAGATTTAAATCCATTAGAAGAAGCTGTAGGCATTAAACGTTTAATTGATGAATTTAATATGACGCACGAAGAGGCGGCTGATGCTGTGGGCAAATCACGTGTCACGGTTTCTAATTTATTAAGACTTTTAACCTTAACCAAGCCCGTTCAAGATCGATTATTAAGCGGCAAAATTGATATGGGTCATGCTAGAGCTTTGATAGGTTTAGAAGGTAGCCAACAAATTATGTTGTGTGAAGAGGTCATTCAAAAAAACTTATCTGTGCGCGAAGTCGAGGCATTGGTTAAAAACTTACAAAATAGTTACAAAAAAGACAAGGCGACGTTGTCCCCTAAAAAGACGAATGCGGATGTACGTCAGCTCGAAGAATCTTTAGCGGAAACCTTAGGTGCATCAGTCACTATTGACGCTAAAAAGAATGGCTCAGGCGTTTTAAAAGTACATTATCGTAATTTGGAGCAATTGGATGAAATCCTTAAAAAAATCAAACGATAAATGCCCATTTATCCTTGACGAAAAGGATAAATCCATAGAGAATTACGTGTTTTCTGACGCAGGCATAAGGCCCTTAAAATCATGATGCCAAACGCAATTAATTGGCAAATAAAAGCGTCATTTGTTTTAACAGTTTTTGTAGCGATTTTGTTTGGTCTAGACGCAGGTATTTCAGTTCTGATTGGCATAATGTCGGTTGTTTCTGGAATGATTTTAGGTTCTCGCATAGCCAATCGAACTTCAAAAAGCAAAGAGCCTTTTGGCATAGTGATTAATATGCTCAAAGCCGAAGCAGTTAAAATCATAGTAGTGATCACAGTGTTATGGATTGCTTTTAAATTCTACAAAGCACTCGTTCCTCTTGCTTTGATTGTTGGACTTGCAGTTGCAGCGATTTTGTCAGGCGCTTCAATTGTTAAATTAAATAAAATTGATAAATGAATTTAGGATAGTTTGATGGAACATGAAGGCACATTAAGTTCACCATCGCAATATATTGAACATCATCTAAGTTTTAATACACAAGGTGCGGAAGCGTCATTTTGGACAATTCATATTGACACCATCGTGATGTCAATTATGCTCGGTTTAATTGCTATGGGTTTGATTTGGATGGTAGCTAAAAAAGCGACGGCTGGCGTTCCCTCAAAAGCTCAAGCATTCGTTGAGCTTATTTTTGATTTCGTAGACGATCAAGTTAAAAATATTTTTCATGGCAATCGCCATACATTTATAGCACCTGCAGCGCTAACCGTATTTGTCTGGGTACTCGTGATGAATGCGATGGACTTTTTACCAGTCGATATTATGGCTGCAATCTATAGTTTTTTAGGCATTCATAAATGGCGAAGTGTTCCCACCTCTGATGTAAATACGACTTTTGCACTTGCGCTCGCAGTTTGGTTCCTCATGATTTATTTTGGTATTAAAGTTAAAGGATTGGGTGGGTGGGTGCATGAACTCTATTCGGCACCATTTGGCACCAAATTTTGGGTGTGGCCTTTCAACTTTTTGTTTAATCTCATTGAATACGTTTCAAAACCTTTGTCTCACTCTCTTCGACTTTTCGGCAACATGTATGCTGGCGAAGTCATCTTTTTACTTCTAGGTTTATGGGCTGCGACGGGTGTATCGGGACTTTTTTTTGGAGCATTACTGGGCGCAGGTTGGTCTATCTTCCATATTCTAATTGTTGTGCTTCAAGCTTTTATTTTTATGATGCTCACAGTGGTTTATTTAGCGATGGCGCACGAAGGCCATTAATTAATTTTTTAACGTAATTTTTAACTGAAGGGAAAGTAAACATGGAAACAACTCAATTTTTAGCGATGATTCAAGCTTATACAGGAATTGGTATTGGTTTGATTATTGGATTAGGTGCGCTTGGTGCATGTATCGGTATCGGTATTATGTGTGCAAGTTTCTTAGAAGGTGCAGCAAGACAACCTGAAATGATTCCTCAATTACAAGCAAAAGTGTTCTTACTCTTAGGTTTGATCGACGCTTCTTTCATTATTGGTGTTGGTTTAGCTATGATGTTTGCGTTTGCAAATCCATTATTAAGCGTTGTTGCAAAATAATTGTTTAGGTTCTTTTTACTGAACTTAAACAAGGAGCAGAAATGAATATTAATTTTACGTTAATTGCCCAAGCTATTGCTTTTGCGATTCTCATTTGGTTTACGGTGAAGTTTGTATGGCCACCACTTTTAGGCGCTATTGAAAAACGTCAAAAAGAAATTGCGGATGGTTTAGCAGCAGCGCAAGAAGGTAAAGCTTCTTTAGAAATCGCTGAGAAAAAATCTGCACAATCGCTAGGTGAAGCCAAACAAAAAGCAGCTGAAATTATTTCTCAGGCTGAAAAGAGAGCTTCAGAAATTTTAGAAGATGCAAAAAATCAAGCGAAAGAAGAAGGCGATCGCATTATTCTTGGTGCAAAAGCTGAGATCGATCAAGAAGTGAATCGCGCTAAAGAAACTTTACGTTCACAAGTGTCTTCACTTGCGATTGCAGGCGCTGAAAAAATCTTATTAAAAGAAATTGATAAGAAGGCGCACAGCGATATGTTAAATAAACTAGCGAAAGAACTATAAGAATACCATGGCAGAAATTTCCACCATTGCAAGACCTTATGCTGTAGCGGCGTTTAATCTTGCTAAAGAAAAAAAAGCACTCAAAGAATGGTCTGAGATGTTGGAATTTTTAGCACAAGTTTCTCAAGATGAGCGTATGCACACTTTTATTAATGATTCAAAAGTGTCAGATGAAGATCGAGAAAAAGTTCTCATTAAAATCGCAGCAAAAAAACTAAATGCGTTTGGTGAAAATCTGATTAAGCTTTTAATAGAAAATAAAAGACTTAACGTATTGCCTGAAATTAGTGAGGCGTTTGAGGCATTAAAAGCAACCGATGAAGGTACATTAGAAGCAGAAATTATTGTGGCTTCAAAACCCTCAGACAAAGAAGTCGATACATTAGTAAAAAGTTTAGAGAAAAAATTTAATAAAAAAATTGATGCAAAAGTAACGATCGATGAAGCAATCATGGGTGGTACTAAAGTGATTGTGGGCGATACCGTCATTGATGCTTCAGTTCGTGAGCAATTACAAAATTTAGCGTACGCATTGAAAGCGTAAGCTAATCATTATCAGGAGATAGTAATGCAGTTATCAACATCAGAAATTAGTGAACTCATCAAAAGTCGATTAGAGAATTTCTCGACAAATGCTGAAGCGAGAACACAAGGTACGGTCGTATCAGTGACTGACGGTATTGTGCGAATTCATGGATTGTCAAATGTGATGTCTGGTGAAATGATCGAGTTCCCAGGAAACACGTATGGACTTGCATTGAATCTTGAGAGAGATTCAGTAGGTGCTGTGGTGTTGGGTGACTATGAACACATTACTGAAGGTGATACATGTAAATGTACAGGACGAATTCTAGAAGTCCCTGTGGGACCTGAATTAATTGGTCGTGTGGTCAATGCACTTGGTCAACCAATTGATGGTAAGGGCCCAGTTAAAACAAAACTCACTGACAAAATTGAAAAAGTTGCGCCAGGTGTGATTGCAAGAAAATCTGTTTCTCAACCTGTTCAAACAGGTTTGAAATCTGTGGACTCTATGGTGCCAGTCGGACGAGGCCAACGTGAATTGATTATTGGTGACCGTCAAACAGGTAAAACAGCTGTTGCTGTGGACTCGATTATCAATCAAAAAGGTCAAAACATGACCTGTATCTATGTGGCGATTGGTCAAAAAGCATCCACGATTGCAAACGTAGTAAGAAAACTTGAAGAACATGGGGCTATGGAATATACCATTGTGGTGGCTGCATCAGCTTCTGATTCTGCAGCGTTACAATTTTTAGCACCCTATGCAGGTTGCACGATGGGTGAATATTTCCGTGACCGTGGCGAAGATGCACTTATTATTTACGACGACTTAACAAAACAAGCGATTGCTTACCGTCAAATTTCATTACTCTTACGTCGCCCACCAGGCCGTGAAGCTTATCCAGGTGACGTGTTCTATATTCACTCACGTTTACTTGAACGTGCAGCGCGCGTGAATGAAGAGTATGTAGAAAAATTCACGAAAGGCAAAGTGAAAGGTAAAACAGGTTCACTCACCGCATTACCTATTATTGAAACAGCGGCAGGTGACGTATCAGCATTCGTACCGACAAATGTGATCTCAATCACAGACGGTCAGATCTTCCTTGAAACAGACTTATTTAACGCAGGTATTCGTCCAGCGATTAACGCAGGTATTTCTGTATCTCGTGTAGGGGGTGCTGCGCAAACTAAAGTAATTAAAAAATTAGGTGGTGGTGTGCGTTTAGCGTTAGCTCAATATCGTGAGTTAGCAGCGTTCGCTCAATTTGCGTCTGATCTTGATGAAGCGACACGCAAACAACTTGATCGTGGTCGTATGTTTACTGAGCTAATGAAACAAGCTCAGTACTCACCTCTCAGTGTTTCACAAATGGCTGTCACTTTATTTGCTGCAAACAAAGGTTACTTTGATGATGTTCCAACAAACAAAGTGTTGGCATTTGAAAATGCATTACATGGTTTTATGCATTCTAAATACAAAAAGATTATGCAAGACATCGAAAAAACAGCTGACTTATCAGGTGACAATGAAAAAGCACTTGAAAAAGCGATCGAAGATTTTAAATCAAGCAACGCTTACTAATATAAAGAGTCATTATGGCCGGCAGTAAAGAAATCAGAACCAAGATCAAGAGTGTAGAAAATACACGCAAGATCACTAAAGCGATGGAAATGGTGGCAGCATCGAAGATGCGTAAAGCGCAAGAGCGTATGCGTCAAGCTCGTCCTTATGCTGAAAAAATTAGAAATGTGGCAGCACATTTATCCTACGCAAAATCAGAATATAAGCATCCATTTTTAACTAAAAGAGACCAAGTTAAAAATATTGGCTTAATTGTGGTGACTTCAGATAAAGGTTTATGTGGTGGTCTTAATACGAATGTATTAAGAATGTCAGTTAATCAAATGAAGCAATGGGAATCACAAGGCAAAAAAGTTCATGTCAGCGCATTAGGTAACAAAGGCTTAGGTTTTATGAACCGCATTAATGCAAGTGTGAAATCTCATATCACGGGTTTAGGCGATACACCCCACGTTGAAAAATTGATTGGTGCAATTAAAGTGATGCTCGATGCATACGTGAATGGCGAAGTTGACCAGCTTTTTATTTGCTATACCAAATTTATTAATACGATGAAGCAAGAGCCTGTCGTGGATCAATTATTACCACTTTCAGGTGAAAAAATTGGAAGCCCGGAAGGCCCATGGGATTACATTTATGAGCCTGATGCACAAATGGTCATTGATCAATTGTTAACGCGTTACATTGAATCACTGATTTATCACGGCGTCACAGAAAATATGGCATCAGAACAATCTGCACGTATGGTTGCAATGAAGTCTGCTTCAGATAATGCGAAGAATGTAATTGGTGAATTGAAATTGATTTATAACAAAGCACGTCAAGCAGCAATTACAAAAGAAATTTCAGAAATTGTGGGTGGTGCAGCTGCGGTTGCATAACGTTGAATTAATTATTTAGAGTCTTCAAGGATAAAAAAATGGCTAGTAAACAAATCGGAAAAGTAGTGCAATGTATCGGTGCGGTGGTTGACGTCGAGTTTCCTCGCGATCAAATGCCAAAAGTATTTGATGCATTAATCATAGATGACAAAGACTCACAAGCTGAAGCAGGATTGACACTTGAAGTGCAACAACAGCTTGGTGATGGCATTGTGAGAACGATTGCGATGGGTTCGTCTGACGGACTTGCGCGCGGCACTACCTTTAAATCTACCGGTGCTGCGATTAACGTCCCAGTGGGATCCGGCACACTAGGCCGAATCATGGACGTCCTTGGTCGTCCGATTGACGAATTAGGCCCTATTAAATCTAAAGAATTCCGTTCCATTCACCAAAAAGCTCCAGACTTTAAAGACTTATCACCTTCTGTAGACTTACTTGAAACAGGCATTAAGGTGATTGACTTAGTTTGCCCATTCGCTAAAGGCGGTAAAGTGGGTCTCTTCGGAGGCGCTGGTGTGGGTAAGACTGTGAACATGTTGGAACTCATTAATAATATTGCGAAACAACACTCAGGTTTATCTGTATTCGCAGGCGTGGGTGAGCGCACACGTGAAGGTAACGACTTCTATCATGAGATGTCAGATGCAGGCGTGATTAAATTAGACGATATGGAAGAATCTAAAGTAGCGATGGTGTTCGGTCAAATGAATGAGCCACCAGGCAATCGTTTACGTGTTGCACTCTCAGGTTTAACGATGGCTGAAAAATTCCGTGACGAAGGTCGTGACGTTCTTTTCTTCGTCGACAATATTTATCGATACACACTCGCAGGTACTGAAGTGTCTGCACTTTTAGGTCGTATGCCATCAGCGGTAGGTTATCAACCGACACTTGCTGATGAAATGGGTCGTCTCCAAGAACGTATTACTTCAACAAAAACAGGTTCGATTACATCGATTCAAGCGGTTTATGTGCCAGCCGATGACTTGACTGACCCATCACCTGCAACAACATTCCAACATTTGGACTCAACCGTTGTGTTATCACGTGATATTGCCTCCCTTGGTATTTATCCAGCGGTGGATCCACTCGATTCAACGTCACGTCAGCTTGATCCACAAATTGTGGGTGAAGAACATTATCAAGTGGCACGTTCAGTTCAATCGACATTACAACGCTATAAAGAATTACGCGACATTATTGCGATTCTTGGTATGGACGAATTATCTCCAGAAGATAAATTAGCGGTAAGCCGTGCACGTAAAATTCAACGTTTCTTATCACAACCATTCCATGTTGCTGAAGTATTCACAGGCGCGCCTGGTAAATATGTGACACTTAAAGATACGATCAAAGGCTTTAAAGCGATCGTCAGTGGTGAATATGATCACTTACCAGAACAAGCCTTCTACATGGTAGGTAGCATCGAAGAAGCTGTAGCAAAAGCTAAAACATTATCTTAATTGATTAGGTAAAAACGACATGGTGGCGACAGTTCATATTGATGTAGT
>RHAY01000121.1 GCA_010031285.1 Methylophilaceae bacterium
GCGTTTTATTGCCTTTACCTGTCACGGTAATCACACCTTCTTTGAGATCAAGATCATGAATATTTACGTTCACGACTTCACTTAAACGTAATCCAGATGAATAAAATAATTCTAAGAAAGCCTTATCCCTTAAACCTAATAAGGTGGTGTCATCAATTGAGATGAGTTTGACCATCTGCTCGATCGATAAAGTTTGCGGCAAGGTTTTAGCACTTTTAGGGGCATGAACATCTTTGACAGGATTTTCTTTAAATTGATGACGTTCAATAAGGTAGTCAAAAAATCCTCGCCATGCAGATAATATGCGTGCGATCGATTTACCATGAAGTCCTTGGCTATTTAGTTTAGCGCTTGCGCGTCTGATGTCTTGAATGGTGATCGATTCATAACGGTCATGCTCGATAAGTGTGACAAGCTGAGTCAAATCGTGTGTATAACTTTTAATAGAATTAGGGCTAAGACCTTTTTCAAAGGTGAGGTAATCGATATAACTTTTTTGGAAGTGATTATGTTCCATAAGATTTAAACGATCTCAATATCTCCTTCGAAGATGGTTGCGGCTGGACCTTTCATCATCACTGGATTTTTATCACCTTTCCAATCAATTGATAATGATCCGCCTGTCATATCAACTTTCACAGGCGAAGTGAGTAAATGACGCTTGATTCCAGACACTGCTGCAGCGCACGCACCGGTTCCGCAGGCAAGTGTCTCACCAACACCTCTTTCAAACACACGTAAGCGAATATGATGGGGCGTTACAATCTCCATGAATCCCACATTGACGTGTTGAGGAAAAAGCGCATGCGATTCTATATAGGCGCCCAATGTTTTAACCTGAGCTTTATTGATATCTTCAACTGTGATCACTGCATGAGGATTCCCCATAGATAATGCAGCAATATTAATCAATCCCTTTTGATCTGGTAAATCAATAGAAATAGGGTATTCATTCTTTTCTGTATCTGAGATAAATGGAATGAATTTAGGATTAAAAATAGGCTCACCCATATTCACTTCAATCATATGTTGATCGTCTTCACTCAATTCAATCACGCCTGATTTTGTCTCAACGCGAATGGATACTTTGTCAGTTAAATGTTTATCTTTTACAAACCGATAAAAACAGCGCGCACCATTACCACATTGTTCGACTTCATGACCATCTTGATTAAAAATACGATATTTGAAATCAACATCTTTGTTTGTTGAGTGCTCAACCACGAGGAGCTGATCAAATCCAATACCGAATTGACGATGTGATAACGATTGAATGATCTTTTGAGTTAATTGGAAAGGAGACTTTGTATGATCGAGCACTATAAAGTCATTACCAATACCATGCATCTTTGTGAAATGAAGTTTCATACAATGATTGTCTCTTATTTGTTTGGTTTTTTAAACCGCTGATAATTCCAAAGATACTGAGTGGGATATTTCCGAATAAGCGATTCAAGACGATCATTAATGCCTTGCGGTGAATGGTCAGCCCCTAAGGGCTCAATATACACTTCATACCCTTGACCCTTTGAAAGCCTATGACCGAAACCAATAAGGACAGTGGCTTTTGAAGACTCTGCGAGTTTAGAAACAAGCGTCATTGTGTAAGCGGGCGTATTAAAAAAATGAGCCCATACCCCTTGACCCTCGTTGGGCACCTGGTCGGGTAATACACCAATCGCTTCACCTTTTTTTAGTGCCTGCATGAGTTGCTTAACACCTTGTATATTGGCTTCTGCAAGATGAATTTTTGAATGGCGTCTGCCAGATAAAACAATATTGGCTAGCCATTTTTGTTTTGGACGTTTAAATAACACCGTAATGGGGTGAAAGTGAGCATAGTACTGAGCGGTAATTTCAAAACAGCCTAAATGAGGTGTTAAAAAAATAATACCTTTTTTGTTTTTAAGCGCAGCTTCAACATGCTCCCATCCATAACATTTTTTAACCCACTGAAAATTCTTTTGAGGTGAGTTAAACCAAATGGCTGGGGCTTCCATCAAGCACTTTCCAATTTCTAGAATGGCTAATGCTGTAAGT
>RHAY01000122.1 GCA_010031285.1 Methylophilaceae bacterium
ATTTCTAAATTTAACAAATTTTCCAACACTTTTTTTAGAAGCTAACAAATAAAGTATATTTACTGGAAATTTTCTTCTTTCTAAAACTTCAATGGTTTTTCTACCTGCGTTTCCTGTGCTTCCTACAATTGCAATATTTGTTCTCATTATTATTTTAGTTTAGATATAACTAAATCTCCCATTTCCGAAGTTGAAACTTTTTTCTGACCTTTTTCCATTATATCTTGGGTTCTGTAACCATCTCTAAGAACATTCTTAACTGACTGATCAAGCATATCTGCTTCTTTATCCATATCAAATGAATAACGTAATGCCATAGAAAAACTTAAGATTGAGGCAAGTGGATTTGCAATATTTTTACCTGCTATATCCGGTGCAGAACCATGACAAGGTTCATACATTGATTTAAATTTTCCATCTTTATTTTTTCCGCTTAAAGATGCTGAAGGTAACATTCCAAGTGAACCCGTTAACATTCCAGCTTCATCTGAGAGCATGTCACCAAATAGATTATCAGTTACGATCACATCAAATTGTTTAGGATTTCTAACTAATTGCATTGCACAATTATCTGCTAGCATATGACTTAACTCTACATCTTTAAATTCTTTTTTATGTATTTCTTCTACCACTTCTCTCCATAACAAACCTGCTTCCATAACATTAGATTTTTCACATGAAGTAACTTTATTGTTTCTTTTTCTTGCAAGTTCAAAAGCAACTCTAGCAACTCTTTGAATCTCACTTGTTGTATAAGTGTGTGTATTTATTCCTTTTTTTTCACCATTAGATAATTTTTCAACACCTCTTGGAGTTCCAAAATAGATACCCCCCGTAAGCTCTCGCACAATCATAATGTCCAAATCAGAAACAACCTCTGGCTTTAAGGTTGATGCGTTAGCAAGTTCTTTAAAACAAATTGCCGGTCTTAAATTTGCAAATAATTCTAAATCTTTTCTAAGTCTTAATAAGGCTCTTTCAGGCTTTTTTGAAAATTCTAATTTATCCCACTTAGGTCCACCCACGGCTCCTAATAAAACTGCATCACTTGCCATTGCAATTTCCATCAGCTGATTTGTTTTTATTAAACCAAGTAATAATTTTTTTAACCTCATTCATTACCTCAGGTCCAATTCCGTCTCCAGCAAGAATAAGAAGTCTTTTTTTCATTAATATAACCAAGGAGTTAGATTTTTTTTCTTTTGTTCAAAGGTATTAATTTTGGAATCTTTCTTCAAAGTTAGAGCAATGTCATCATAACCATTTAATAAACATTCTTTTCTAAATGGTTCAATTTCAAAATCAAAAGGCCTGTTATCTCCCTTATGAATCTTCTGATCAACCAAATCTATTTCTATTTCTTTATTGTTCTTTGCCACTTCAGATAATTCCTTAACTTGATTTTCAGGAAGAATGATAGGCAAAATTCCATTCTTAAAACAATTATTATAAAAAATATCAGCAAAACTTTCTGCGATAATACATCGAATGCCAAAGTCTAATAATGCCCAAGGCGCATGCTCTCTTGATGAGCCACAACCAAAGTTTTTTCCTGAAATTAAAATCTTTGCTTTATTATAAGGAGCATTATTTAAAATAAAATTTTTAATTACATTGCCTTTTTCATCATAACGCATTTCATAAAATAAAGCAGAACCAAGACCTGTTCTTTTAATTGTTTTTAAAAATTGTTTTGGAATAATCATGTCCGTATCAATATTTGAGATTTGAAGATCGGCCGCGATACTTTTAAGCTTTGTAAATTTTTCCATTAAATAATCTTTCTAATATCTACAAATTTGCCCTCAATTGCCGCTGCAGCTGCCATGACTGGGCTCACAAGGTGCGTTCTACCACCTCTTCCTTGTCTTCCTTCAAAGTTTCTGTTTGAAGTAGAAGCGCATCTTTCTTTGGGTTTTAATTGATCCGGATTCATTCCAAGACACATTGAGCATCCAGGTTCTCTCCAATCAAATCCTGATTCTTTAAATATTTTATCTAAGCCTTCTT
>RHAY01000123.1 GCA_010031285.1 Methylophilaceae bacterium
CACCTCCAATGAGAAGTGGTGTTTTCAATCCTCTAAAGTGAGGATCACGTTGCATTTCTTTTGCGACATGTGTCATTTCTTCTAATGACGGTGTGATAAGTCCCGACAAACCAATAATGTCGACATTTTCTTTTTTAGCCATCTCTAAAATTTCTGAACACGGCACCATGACACCCATATTAATCACTTCAAAGTTATTACATTGCAAGACGACTGAAACAATATTTTTGCCAATATCATGCACATCACCTTTGACGGTTGCAATGAGCATTTTGCCCTTAGGTTTTGAAACTACGCCCGTTCTTTTTTCTTCTAATTTTTTTTCTTCTTCAATAAAAGGCACCAAATGTGCGACAGCCTGCTTCATGACACGTGCTGATTTCACTACTTGCGGTAAAAACATTTTGCCTTGTGCAAATAAATCGCCCACCACATTCATACCATCCATCAAGGGGCCTTCGATCACATGAATCGGTCGTCCATTTTTTTGCATCGCTTCTAATCGTGCTTCTTCAGTATCTTCTACAATAAAATCTGTGATGCCATGCACCAATGCATACTCAAGTCTTTTATTCACTGAAATAGGTTCAGTTTCTGTGCCGCGCCAATTAAGCGTTTGAACTTCTTTTTTGCTTCCTTTTAAAGTCCCTGCAATTTCAATCATTCTCTCTGTGGCATCAGGTCTTCGATTAAGTACAACATCTTCAACGCGCTCTTTAAGTTCTGGATCAAGATCATCATAAACACCCATCATGCCGGCATTGACAATCCCCATCGATAATCCAGCTTTAATCGCGTGATATAAAAAGACTGTATGAATCGCTTCACGCGCTGCATCGTTGCCTCTAAAACTAAAACTCACATTGGAAACGCCACCTGAAATTTTTGCGTGCGGAAGATTTTCTTTAATCCATCTTGTGGCATTAATAAAGTCAACAGCGTAATTATTATGTTCTTCAATGCCTGTCGCGATCGCAAAAATATTCGGATCAAAAATAATATCTTCGGGCGGGAAATTAATTTTTGAAATGAGTAAGTCGTAAGCACGTTTACAAATTTCTGTTTTTCTTTGAAATGTATCGGCTTGTCCTTTTTCATCGAAAGCCATCACAATCACAGCTGCACCATAACGCCTACATAATTTGGCTTGTCGAATAAATTCAGCTTCACCTTCTTTTAGTGAAATTGAATTGACAATCGCTTTACCTTGCACGCATTGGAGACCCGCTTCAATCACATCCCATTTTGATGAATCAATCATGATGGGTATTCGTGCAATATCAGGTTCTGATGAAACTAAATTTAAGAAATGCTTCATCGCTTTTTTAGCATCAAGCATCCCTTCATCCATATTAATGTCGATAATCTGTGCACCATTCTCTACTTGCTGACGCGCGACAGATAAAGCTTCATCATATTTTTCGTTAACGATTAAATTTGCAAATGCTTTGGAGCCTGTCACATTTGTTCGCTCACCCACATTCACGAATAAAGAATCATCTTTAATTAAGAAGGATTCAAGACCTGAAAGGCGTGTCACTTTTTCAACAGTAGGAATATCTCGAGGCTTGATGTTTTTTATTTCATTTGCAATCGCCTTGATATGTTCAGGTGTCGTTCCACAACAACCGCCTGCAATATTTACAAAACCGCTCGTTGCAAATTCTTTTATTAACGATGAAGTGTCTTTTGGTTTCTCATCAAAGCCTGTATCTGACATAGGGTTCGGTAAACCTGCATTGGGATAAATGCAAATATAAGTATCTGCGATATTCGATAACTCTTCAGCATAGGGCCTCATGAGTGCTGCACCTAATGCACAATTAAGACCAATAGTGAGAGGCTTTGCATGGCGCACTGAATTCCAAAACGCTGCAACTGTTTGACCAGATAGAATACGTCCCGATGCATCTGTGACCGTACCTGACAACATGATCGGTAAGCGTATTTTATTTTCTTCAAAGTAAGTTTCGATCGCAAAAAGTGC
>RHAY01000124.1 GCA_010031285.1 Methylophilaceae bacterium
ATGGAACTTTTTACAGATCAATTAACTGTGTTACCCAATAAAGACCAAGCATTTACAAAAAGACCTGTTCGCATTACGCAAGACCCTAAGACCGTCGTCAACGCGATTGGCATGAGATATGATAAAAAGAATGGAGTAATGAAGTTGTTAGAGAAAGTTCGTGTGCATTATGAAAAGCCAATCAAAAAAACAAATTTAAACGCTCAACCTATTATTCAAAATAAGAATCCAAAAAAATAATGCGCTCACATTTTTTTAATCCATCATTACAGAAATTTATCTACATTTGTTTATGTTTTGTAAGCATAAATTCAACTTACGTCTTTGCCGAAAAAGCCGATCGAGATAAGCCTATTGAACTTGAGTCCGACACAATGACATCTGATGATTCAAAAAATACAAGCGTATATACTGGTAATGTCATTTTGACACAAGGCACCCTTCTCATTAAAGCTGACGAGCTTACCGTTCGAGAAGACAATCAGGGTTTTCAACATAGTACAAGTATTGGTAATCCCACAACCTTCAAACAAAAACGAGAGGGTAAAAATGAATATATTGAGGGAAGCGCACAAAGAATCGAATATGACGGCCGCATGGATAAGGTGCATTTATATAGCAAAGCATGGGTAAAAAAAGGTGAAGATGTCGTTTATGGTGATTACATTATGTACGACGCAAACGCTGAATTTGCAAAAGCAATGTCGGGTAATACTAAAAATAAAGCTGGGGAAACTGTCCCTGGCGGCCGAACACGAGCAATTATTCAGCCAAAGAAAAAACCACAGGAATAGCATACTAATATGAGTGAATTAGTTATTGAGAACCTTAAAAAAACATTTAAAAAAAGAACCGTCGTTCAAGATGTATCTTTAACTATCAAGAGTGGTGAAATTGTAGGGTTACTCGGTCCCAATGGCGCCGGAAAAACAACCAGTTTTTATATGATTGTAGGACTTATTCCTTCCGATCGAGGACACATTTCGCTAGACAATGTCAATCTATCCAAAATGCCTATTCATAGCCGGGCAAAATTAGGCTTGTCATATCTTCCTCAAGAACCTTCAATCTTTAGAAAAATGACGGTGGCCGAAAATATTTTAGCAATTTTAGAATTACAAAAATTAACTCGCGAAAAAATGAACGCGAGACTTGAAGAACTTCTTCAAGAGCTTGGTATTAGTCATATTAGAGATAATGCTGCTATCAGCCTATCTGGGGGCGAAAGACGTCGTGTTGAAATC
The DNA here is from genome assembly GCA_010031285.1 of Methylophilaceae bacterium. GTDB lineage: Bacteria > Pseudomonadota > Gammaproteobacteria > Burkholderiales > Methylophilaceae > Methylopumilus. The sequence continues at coordinate 1,245 of RHAY01000124.1, forward strand.
GCCAGATGCCTTGCTTCTAATCCGGCCTTTATTCTTCTCGATGAGCCTTTTGCAGGCATTGATCCTATTGCAGTGATTGATATTCAAAAAATCATTAAATACCTTGCTCAGCAAAAAATTGGCATCCTTATTACAGATCATAACGTTCGTGAAACTCTGGGCATTTGTGATCGTGCATATATTGTAAATCAAGGGAAAATCCTGGCATCAGGCCTACCTAAAACTCTTGCAAATGATCAAAATGTTAAAGACGTTTATTTAGGTAAAGACTTTTATTTATAACCAACTTAGCGCTATTTAGCGATGAAACAAAATCTTCAATTTAAAGCGACTCAGCATTTATCGCTAACTCCGCAACTCCAACAATCGATTAAACTTTTACAGATGTCTTCGGTTGAACTTAACCAAGAACTAGAGATTTTAATTCAACAAAATCCATTGATTGAAATGATAGAAGAGGAAGATGATGAAGAAAATAAAAATACTTTGCCAATCTCCCAAGAAGAAACTTCATTTGAAATTTTAAATCATCAAGAATTTCAAGAGCCAATGTATGAACATGAAATTAATTGGGATGACGAATATACAAAAGATAATTATGTCGATTCAACCGAATATCAAGAGCCCTTATCGCAAACATTAAAACAATATCTTGAAGATATTTTTCACTTGATTCCAATTAGTGAGAAAGATCAAGCAATCATTTCCCTTTTAATAGACTCAATCAATGAAGATG
>RHAY01000125.1 GCA_010031285.1 Methylophilaceae bacterium
GCACACCTTAACACTTGAAACAGGTGAAATAGCAAGACAAGCAGATGGCGCAGTATTAGTAAGTTATGGCGATACAGCAGTACTAGTGACAGTCGTGGGTAAGCACGATGTTAAAGAAGGCCAAGATTTCTTCCCGCTTACAGTTGATTATCAAGAAAAAACATACGCGGCAGGGAAAATTCCTGGCGGTTTTTTTAAAAGAGAAGGACGTCCAAGTGAAAAAGAGACACTCACTTCACGTTTAATTGATCGTCCATTACGCCCTCTATTTCCAGAAAGTTTTTACAACGAAATTCAAATCGTAGCGATGGTGGTTTCATCTGACAACGAAATTGATTCTGATATTCCAGCAATCATTGGTGCTTCAGCAGCGTTGGCGATTTCCGGTATTCCATTTTATGGACCGATTGGCGCTGCGCGCGTAGGTTATATTAATGATGAGTACATCACTAATCCGACAGCTTCACAATTAAAAGAAAGTGAACTTGATCTCGTCGTTGCTGCAACAGATTCAGCAGTATTGATGGTGGAATCAGAAGCAAAAGAATTACCTGAAAGCGTGATGTTAGGGGCAACACTAGGTACAGGCCGTGATGAGCAAGCAATTGATGCGCTTCAAGGTGAGTATTCAGACCGCTTCATGCTTCATTACAACATGCCTCCTTATGCCACTGGCGAAACAGGACGTGTGGGCACACCTAAGCGACGTGAAATTGGCCACGGCCGACTCGCTAAGCGTGCATTAATTGCAGTATTACCTTCTAAAGAAGATTTTAGTTACACCATGCGTGTTGTTTCTGAAATTACAGAATCCAATGGTTCAAGCTCTATGGCATCGGTCTGTGGCGGTTGTTTAGCGCTTATGGATGCAGGTGTGCCTATTAAAGCTCACGTCGCAGGTATTGCGATGGGCCTCATTAAAGAGGGTAATCGTGTTGCCGTTCTTACAGATATCTTAGGTGACGAAGATCACTTAGGTGATATGGACTTTAAAGTAGCGGGTACTGAAGATGGTATTACAGCCCTTCAAATGGATATTAAGATCACAGGTATCACGACTGAAATTATGCAAGTGGCATTAAGCCAGGCCAAAGAAGGACGTGAACATATTCTAGCGATCATGAAAAAAGAAATGAAAGGTAGTCGTCAAGAGCTATCTGCATTTGCACCAAGAATTATTACTGTGAAGATTCATCCAGATAAAATTCGTGAAGTGATTGGTAAAGGTGGATCAGTGATTAAAGCCTTAACTGAAGAAACAGGTGCGACAATTGATATTGAAGATGATGGGACAATCAAAATTGCTTGTGTTGATGGCTTGCAAGGCGAAGAAGCTAAACGTCGCATTTTAGAAATCACAGCAGAGATTGAAGTAGGTCAAATCTACGAAGGTACTGTGATTAAGATGTTAGATTTTGGCGCGATTGTATCCCTTCTTCCTGGTAAAGATGGTTTACTTCACATTTCACAAATTGCGCATCAACGCGTCAATGCAGTAACTGACTTCTTGTCTGAAGGACAGAAAGTTAAAGTGCAAGTCATTGAAGTAGACGACAAGGGTCGTGTTCGTGTCAGTGCAAAAGCTTTGATCGAACCACCTCCTGCGGAAGAAAAATCTGATAGCAAAAAAGAAGACTAATCGTTTTAAAGAAATTTAAGACAACAAAAAACCCGGGATCACCCGGGTTTTTTTATTTCAATACATTCACTAGCCCGCCATTTGTTTTTCGCGGATTTCATCAAGTGTTTTACAATCGATACAAAGCGTTGCTGTAGGACGCGCTTCTAAACGCTTTAAACCAATCTCTTCACCACAGCCAGTGCAATAACCATAGTCTTGGCTTTCGATATTTCTTAGAGTCTCATCTATTTTCTTGATGAGTTTACGCTCGCGATCACGGTTTCTAAGTTCTAGGGCCATATCAGACTCTTGGCTTGCACGATCGTTAGGATCCGCATATGAAGTGAGTTCATCTTGC